>JAJXZC010000075.1:0-2946 GCA_021780275.1 Pseudomonadota bacterium | reverse complement strand
GCCTCGCTTGACCAAAACGATGGCTGCGGCGCATCCTGCCGGACCCGCCCCCAGGATAAGGACTTCGGTCATCGATTTTCGCCTTTCAGCTCGGTCGCGAAGGCGCGCAGGATCAGGTGCAACCTTTCGCTCAGGGTCGTGCAAAATTGCGCTTCGCGCTCGGAGTAGACTTCGTCGCGTTCCGCAGCCATTCGCGCCAACCCGACGTTTCTCGTCGCGATTAGGGCGCAGTCGCCGTTATCGTCGGTTTCGGCGCGCCAAGTCCCTGTCTGGCGCGTCAAGCCATCGGGCGGCCGAGGGCAAAAGAACTCGACATGCGTCGCGCTTTCGCGAAAGCGCATCACCGACAGTTCGATCGGCTTTCCTTGCCAGTCGATCCGAAGCCTCAGCGCCTGATGCTCGCCGTCGTCGTAATCGACGATAAAGTCGAGCGTCGGCGCCCAGGTTGCGCTCCATTCTTCGCCCGACCAGATTGCGGAAATGAAATCCTCCGGTTTCACGCGCACGGAACGTGAGACGACAATGGCGCTCATTGACCGTTCCTTCCGCCCTGGACAAGTTTCTTGAACGCGCCAAGATTGTGCTCGAGCAAGACGGCGATTTTCGCCTTGCGGTCGGCTTCCTCGTTCGGATCGAGAAGCGCGAAGCTGCGTTCGGCGCGGACGCGAGTCCGCGTCGCGTCGATGGGCGTGAAGCTCCATAGTCCGCTCATGAATTGAAACCCCGGCGGAGGCGCGAACTGGCAAAGCTCGAGCCGGTCCGGTCGGTAGGCGAAGCGCACGCCGCCGACCGTTTCCTCGCCGCGGGGACGCATGACGGTCATGGCGAAAGCCTGGTGCTGGCCGTCATCGTATTTGACGTCGACTGCGACGACGTCTTCGAGGGCGATCGGCCAATTTTCGAGCCGCCAATAAGCGTCGAAACTCGCCGCCAACGGCGCCTCGAAGACCGCTTCGACAGCAACCTTCGCGGTCATTGTTGCGCGCCTTCGAGGATGTTCTTCCAGCTCGAAAGTGCAAAACGCGCGTGCTCGCGGAGCAATTCAGCGATGCGCTCGCCGTTTTCCGCGCCCGTGTGGTTTTCGTCGCCGGAAGGATTCCACCGATGAATCGTCGTCACATGGGTGACGTCATCGCTCATCGGCTGGACGAACCATTCGCCGCAATGATGCTTGAGAAACTGCGGCGGGGTGGGTTGGAAAAAGCTTATTTGATTCGGGGCGCAGCGGCGCACAGATCGCACGGAAATCGGCCGTCCGTCGGCACCGTCGACATCCATAGAAAATTCCTGGTAGAAACCGTCGTCGTAAGTGAGGTTGATGGCCTTCACATGGGGCAACTTTCCAGGCCAAGTGGCGACATCGAAAAGAGCCGAGTAGACGGCGTCGGCCTTGACCTCGATACAGATGTCTTCGGTCAGGCGCCCCTGGAATTCGCCCTGCTCCAATTGATCGGCACGCTTTTTTGAAATCAGGGAAGCGACGTCGAGGACGGTAAGTTCTCGCTTGATCTCGCCGTCAGTGAATTTGATCCCGAAGGCGCTTTCGAGGTCCATGCGCAGGCACAGGATTTCCTGTGAATCCATCGCGAGGTCGGATTCAAGCTTCTTTTCTTTCGTGGCGTTTTCAACGTCCATCGCCGCCAGAATGGTCTGCAGTTGGTGGAGCACCATGATCTTTCTCCTTCAATTGTTTTGAACGGGGGTCAACGACCAAGCCAGTAGTCGCGTTGATGTGCGCCCAATTCGACCATTGGGATGTTCATCGACCAGTTTGGTTCTTGCAGTGCTTTTTCATCGCCCCAGAAGGAAGGATTGAAAAACTCGAGAATGACATTGGAATGCCATTCCATTCCACGCTGAGTGAGACGCATTTCTACGTCGTCGACTGTGACAAGGCCTTTGCGCAGGAGGCGATCAACAACGGTCTTGAAGTCATCCGTGAATTCGCTGTTGTATTTACCGCGGTAGGAGCCGAAGTCGACGACGTAATAGAGGAGGGTGAAAATGACATAACGTTCTTTTTCAACCTGCAGATCCATCAGCGGCGTCGCGGTGTTTATCCTGAATTTACCGGCATCGACATCAGCGATATAGCCTTGGATGTCTTTGTCTGTGCCAAAGCGATAGCCGCCAAAATAGCTATAGGATCCGGGGCCGATCGCCAGCGCATCAGTATAAACCTTCCAGCTCCAATGATTGTATTTGTTTTCAAACCCTGGCTTGGCGAAATGATCGACCATGTACATGCTGAATCCAGCGGCCTCGGCAAGATCCTTGACCTCATTGGTCATTGATTTGACGATTGGCGTCTCGGGATCATGAACTGCCGCCACTTTTCCTGCGCGAATCAGAAGATCCTGCGGCGTGCCCTCGTGAAGTCGATAAAGGTAGATGGTGAAGTGCGGGATATTCAGATCGACCATCGTCTGCAAGTCACGCTTCCATATGTCGATCGTATGTTCAGGCATATTGAACATCAGATCCATCTGGATATTGTAGAAGCCACGGGCTTGCAGCTTATGGATCACTTCAATGCTTTGCTCGGCAGCGTGGGGCGAACCGACAATGCGCAAAATTTCCGGCTGGAACGACTGCACGCCGAGACTGAGCCGGTTGATCCGAGACTGAGCGACATAATCGAGCTTCTCGTCGTCGAAATCCCGGGCGTTGCCTTCCAGCGTAAAACAGCAGTCATCGGCCGCCTGGAAAACATCGAAAACCGTATCGACGATGCGCTTTAGATTCTCGGTCTTGAGAATAGAACCTGTGCCGCCGCCAAGGTAGACAGCACGCAGGCGTCCGGTGCTCCATCTTTTATAATCGGCCCAATGGCGCATGTCTTTCACGAGGGCGTCGACGTAAGCATCCTCTTCGCCCTTGTGATCGTTTTTCGGCAGAACATCGATATAATAAGGACATGCTTTACAACGGACGCGGCAAAATGGC
>JAJXZC010000409.1 GCA_021780275.1 Pseudomonadota bacterium | reverse complement strand
CACCTCGGTCGTGGTCGATTTCCGCAAAGGCACCGTCTCCAGCAGCACGCCCGTCGAAGGGCATGGGCCGCTCGGCACGTTGCGCGCGGACAGCATGACGGCCGACAATGCCAACCGGACGCTCCACTTCAAGGGCCGCGTCAAAGTTCGAATCTACGGGCAAGAGGGTAAGGGGAAGCAGTGATGACCGGAGCACCGAGGCAGGGCGCCATTCGCCAAATTCAGGCTATCGCCTGCGCCACCCTTCTCATCGGCATGAGCTTCGCCTTCGGCGCCCCGGCCCGGGCCGCCGAGGGCGCCCCCCGCGACCCGCTGAGCGGCTTTGCCACCAATCCCGACGCGCCCATCGAAATCGAGTCCGATTCGCTGGAAGTTCAGGACCAGCAGCATCAGGCGACCTTCATCGGCAATGTGGTCGCGACCCAGGGCGGCATGAAGCTCCGCTCGGATCGCCTCAAGGCGAGCTACGCCCAGGGCACCGGCGGCAAGACCCAGATCCAGGAAATCGTCGCGACCGGCAATGTCCATGTCATGTCGAAGGACGACCAGTCCGCGGATGGCGACTGGGCGCGCTATGTAGTCGCCAAGCGCAACATTCTGATGGGCGACAAGGTGGTGCTGCGCCAGGGCAAGAACGTCATCCGGGGCACGAAGCTGACCATCGACCTCGCCACCGGCAGGAGCAAGATCATCGGCGGCGCCGAGGCCGGAACCGCAAAAACCGGCGCAACCGGGCGCGTCAAGGCCCTCTTCCAGCCCCCGCCGAAAGAGAAAAAATAAAAGAAAGCTGGTAAAAGGCCTCATTTCATACAAATTTAATGCCAAGTGCTATCAGATGATGGCGAATGAGTGAGGACGACCCATGCAGAGCCGCGCCGCAACCCTGGAGACCAGGTCCCATGAGGGGCCGCGCCTCGTTGCGAGCAATCCAGGCCTCTCGGTCGAGAAGATCGGCAAGAGCTTTCGGCGCCGGCCCGTCGTGCGTGGGGTGAGCTTCGACGTGCGCCGGGGCGAGGCCGTCGGCCTGCTTGGCCCCAATGGCGCGGGTAAAACCACCGTTTTCTACATGATCACCGGGCTTATCGCGCCGGATTACGGTTCGATCTCGCTCGACGGCAGCGACATCACCAGCCTGCCCATGTATCGCCGGGCGCGGCTCGGCATCGGCTATCTGCCGCAGGAAGCCTCGATCTTTCGCGGCCTCACCGTCGAACAGAATATCCGCGCCGTCCTCGAAGTGATCGAAAGCGACCGCGACCGCCGCGAGGCGACGCTGGACGATCTGCTGGCCGAATTCTCGATCACGCATCTCCGGCGCACGCCATCGGTGGCGCTGTCGGGCGGCGAAAGGCGGCGCGTCGAAATCGCGCGAGCGCTCGCAACCCAACCCTCCTTCATGCTGCTCGACGAACCATTCGCAGGCATCGACCCGATCGCCATCGGGGACATTCGCGATCTCGTCGCACATTTGAAGGATCGTGGCATCGGCGTTCTCATCACCGACCACAATGTGCGCGAGACGCTGGAACTGATCGACCGCGCCGTCATCATCCATGACGGGCATGTGCTGATGGAGGGCGAACCCTCCGAAATCGTAGGTAACGAAGACGTCCGTCGCCTCTATCTCGGCGAACGTTTCTCTCTTTAGTGGCGTAACGGGCATGGGGCCGCATCACATATGGCGCTAGGACCGCGGCTGGAACTCCGCCAGGGCCAGGCTCTGGTGATGACTCCGCAGTTGCAGCAGGCAATCAAGCTGCTGCAGCTTTCGAATCTCGAACTTGCCGACTATGTCGAGCAGGAACTCGAGCGCAATCCGCTGCTCGAAGCCAATGTCGCCGAACCCGAAATCACCGAGCGATCCGTCGACACGCGTGAAGCCGATGGAGACTTCGAGCCGGCGCCGACGAACGAAACCGCGCTGACGTTGAGCGACGACGGGCCACTGCCTTCCCGCGACGGCGATCTCGATACCGATTACGACAATGTCTATGCCGATGAGAGCCGCAGCGACGCCGCGAATGATGTGGCGGCGGAAACGCCGGGCATGCAGGGCTCGGACTGGCAGAACCTCCGCAATGGCGGCGGAGGCGGGGGCGGCGACGGCGAACTCGGCTTCGAGTCGACCCTGACGCGCGAGGCAACGCTCTCCGAGCATCTGACCGAACAGCTCAACATGGCGATCAAGGACGAGCGCCAGCGCATGATCGGCGCCTATCTGATCGATCAGGTCAACGAGGCGGGCTACATCACGACCGACCTGTCGGAGATTGCCGACCGGCTCGGCGCGCCGCTCGCGGATGTCGAGACGGTGCTTGCGACGCTCCAGACATTCGATCCGGCAGGCATCTGCGCGCGCAGTCTCAAGGAATGCCTCGCGATCCAGCTCAAGGAACGCGACCGCCTCGATCCGACCATGCAGATATTCCTCGATCATCTCGAACTCTTCGCACGGCGCGACCTCGATCTCCTGATGAAGCTCTGCAATGCCGACCGCGAGGACATCGCGGGCATGGTGGAGGATATACGCGGCTGCAATCCGAAGCCCGGCCTCGCCTTCGGCAACGAGCCCGTGGTGCCGGTCATTCCCGATGTCTTCGTGCGCCAGCGCGCCGACGGAAGCTGGGCCATCGAACTGAATTCGGAGACGCTGCCCCGCGTGCTCGTGAACCAGCAATACTACGCCGAGGTGAGCAAGTTCTCCGCCGACCCCAAGGCCAAGTCCTACCTGTCGGAATGCCTCAACAATGCGAACTGGCTCGTCAAAAGCCTCGACCAGCGCGCCCGCACCATTCTCAAGGTCGCCTCCGAAATCGTTCGCCAGCAGGACGCCTTCCTGATGCATGGCATCCAGTATCTCCGGCCGCTCAACCTGAAGACGGTGGCCGACGCGATCTCGATGCATGAATCCACCGTCTCCCGCGTTACGGCGAACAAGTACATCGCGACACCGCGCGGCATTTTCGAGATGAAATATTTCTTCACCTCCTCGATCGCATCGAGCGAAGGCGGCGAGGCGCATTCGGCCGAAGCGGTGCGCCACCGCATCAAGGAACTGATCGAGGCGGAACTGCCGGACGCTGTTCTCTCCGACGACAATATCGTCGAGATCCTGAAAAAGTCGGGTATCGACATCGCCCGCCGTACGGTCGCAAAGTATCGGGAAGCCATGAACATCCCCTCCTCGGTCCAGCGCCGGAGGGACAAGAAGGTCTATGCCTGAGCATGGCGGCGGGGCTTTGAAACCCGTGCCTGATTGCACTATGGCCATGAAAGTAAAGGCTTTTTTTGCCTTGGAAGGAGCTGGTTGACACCCCCGGACCGGGCCACTAGTTTGCCACGCGCTCAACGTCCCCCTGGGGCAGCCAAGGGCCTGCGCACAGGGGATGACGGCGTAATGAGCCGCCGATGCAATGATGACGCGGCGCCCGGGGATGACGCGGCAGCCGGACCGAGATACAGAGGTTGGTACGTCAAGGCTCAGCTTTATAAGAGCCGTCCCATAGTCAGCGCGACGTGACCCGGAAAGGTCTCCCATGCAAGTTCAGGTCAGCGGTCATCATCTCGATGTCGGGGATGCGCTCCGCACCCATGTCACGGAACGTCTCGAGCAGAGCGTCGGGAAATATTTCGACAAGCCGATCCACGGGCATGTCATCTTTACGAAAGAAGGCTTCGAGTATCGCGCCGATTGCTCGGTGCATCTGAACTCGGGCATGCACATCAATACGCAGGGCCGTGCGACGGACCCCTATGCGTCGTTCGATGGCGCGGTCGACAAGCTCGACAAGCGCCTGCGCCGCTACAAGAGCCGCCTCAAGAGTCACAGCAAGGACAAGCAGGCGCTTCCGGTCGAATCCGCCCGCTCCTTCATCATCGAAGCAAGCGACGAGCACGAAGAAGTGCCAGCCGACGCCCAGCCGGTGATCATCGCCGAAGGCACCACCTCGATCCCGCGCCTCAGCGTGGGCGACGCGGTGATGCAGATGGACCTCATCGACGCGAAGTTCGTCGTCTTCCGCAACGGCGCGACGGGCGGACTGAACGTCGTCTATCGGCGTGAGGATGGAAATATCGGCTGGATCGACGCTGGCACCGATTCTGCAAAGCCATGATCTATACACCGGCAAAGCCGGGCCCGGGCGCCGCCTTCGCGACGAGCCGGGGTTGAGTAAAACCGCAAGACAGGACCGGACCATGGAGCTTGAAGATCTGGTGTCGCCCGAGGGGGTGATTGGCCACCTCAAGGTCACCAGCAAAAAGCAAGCGCTGCAGGAGCTATCCGCACGCGCAGCCGCGCTGACGGGCCTGTCGGAGCGCGCGATTTTCGAGACGCTGCTCGAACGCGAGCGCCTCGGCTCGACGGGCGTCGGCCAGGGCATTGCCATTCCTCATGGCAAACTTGCGCCATTGACCCAGCTCTATGGGCTTTTCGCGCGCCTGGAAACGCCGATCGACTTCGAATCGGTTGACGACCAGCCGGTCGATCTCGTCTTCCTGCTGCTCGCGCCGGAAACCGCAGGCGCCGACCATCTGAAAGCGCTGGCGCGCATCTCGCGGCTGCTGCGTAACGCTGCGGTCGTCGAAAAGCTCCGCGCAAGCGACGATCCGGCGGCTCTCTTCGCGATCCTTACGGAACCGGTGGCGACCCACGCGGCCTGAGGCGCCCGCCCCAACAAAAAAGCCCCGGTGTTTCCATCGGGGCTTTTTCTTTGACTGGCCGGTCGTCGCCCTTAATGGACGCTGAGCGGCTCCAGATCGTACTGGCGCGCACCTGCAAAAGCGGCATCGCGGTTATCCAGGACCGCCATGCGGTCGCCATTCGCGGCATGGACAGCGTAGAGCTTCGTATCGGCGGGAACATCAATCTCGGAACCGAGGTCGCTGGCCAGCTCGCCCGCGAGCACTTCGCGCACATAGACAATGTTGGGCATGCCGACATTGGCGAAGAGTTCCGGCGTCAGATGGCGCAGGTCCTGCGTACCCCATCCGCTCTGGCCTTCAATGTCGAATTCTTCTTTGTCGTTACGCATTTTACGCTCCTTTCGCGCCGTCCCTCTTCTGAGGCAACGGACGTCACTGGTCGTCTTTACGTAGCCGGGGCGGACGATACGCCCTCTCCAATTTCAATCTGGCGCACCAGCTTCGACGGTTCCGGCCTTATGAGGTCGATCGCGAGGAGGCCATTGTCGAGCCTCGCCTCTCCGACATCGATTCCCTCGGCCAGAACGAAAGCGCGCTGGAACTGCCGCGCTGCGATGCCGCGATAGAGATAGACGCGGCCCTCATCCTCGCGCTTGCGTCCGCGAATGACGAGCTGATTGTCCTCGACGGTGACCGAAAGCTCGTCGCGTGCAAAGCCGGCGACGGCCAGCGTGATGCGCAGCACCCGTTTCGGCGTCTCGCCCTCGATCCGCGTCACATCCTCCACATTATAGGGAGGATAGCCGTCGGACCCCTTGGCGACCTGTTCGAGCAGTCGTTCCATCTCGTCGAAGCCGAGCAGGAACGGGCTGTTGAACTGCACCATGCGCGTCATCACCAAACCCTTTCGCCAAAGCCCTTTCAAAAGCGACCCGGTTACATCCGGCCCGGCAGCCTCGCCACCGAGCCTGGCGGCCCTTTACGGCACCGCTTGTGCTCAATGTGGGGATTAGCGGGCGCTGTTGCAAGCGGCTCACGCTGGCGAGCCGAAGGCTCAAAATCCTCGCCACCGCGAATGCCGACGAGCCGGCTTTTTGCGTCATCATGCCTCAGGCGCGGGGATCGACGGCGACCACTTGTCGCGTTCCGGCGCGGCCACAGGGGGCGCAGCCTTGCGGCAACAAGCAATTCAAGAAAGTAGCCCCAATGGAGGAGGAAGAGGGATTTCTCGCGGAGATACGCGCTTTCCTCGCCGAGAAACTCACGCCGGAGCTCCGCGCCGCCGGGCGCCGGACGGTCGGTACGCATTCGCAGATCGGCGCCTGCCGCGTCTGGCACCGGCGTCTGTATGAGCGCAGCTGGATCGCGCCCGCCTGGCCTGTCGCCCATGGCGGCACCGGCTGGACGGCGCGTCAACGCTTTCTCTTCGATCAGGAGTGCGCCGCCAACGACGCGCCGATCCTTTTCGCCACGGGAATGCGCAGCATCGGACCGCTGCTGATCGCGGCGGGAACACAGAAGCAGCGCGATTGCTACCTCAAGCCGATCCTCACCGGCGACGATCTCTGGTGCCAGGGATTCTCCGAACCGGGCGCGGGCTCCGATCTCGCGGCGATCAAGACCCGCGCCGATGCGGATGGCGACCATTACGTCGTCAACGGCTCGAAGATCTGGACCACCGGCGCGCACCACGCGAACCGCATGTTCGCGCTGATGCGCACGTCGCAAGGCGCGCGGCCGCAGGAAGGCATCACCTTTCTTCTCATCGACATGGATACGCCCGGGATAAAGGTCGAGCCCATCATCGGCTTCGACGGTGAACACGAATTCAACCAGGTCTTTTTCGACGATGTGCGGGTGCCGATGGCAAACCGCATCGGGATCGAGGGCGATGGCTGGTCCGTCGCCAAACAGCTCATGCGCTTTGCGCGTTCAAACAACACGACGAGCGGCTTGCTGCGGCGCGCCTTCCGGGGCGTGGAGCGCCTGATCGCGCTCGATCGCGACATGCCGGACGAGATCTGCCTTCGCCGCAGCGCCGTCGAAATCGACATTCGCAGTTTCGAGAGTTTCGAATTGCGGCTGCTGACCGAAGGACGGCTTTCCGGCGACGACGAGATCGCTTCCTCGCTGATGAAATCCATGGCGAGCGAGCTGCACCAGCGCATCACGGAACTCGGGATCGAGGCGGCGGGCCCATATGGCGCCGTGGCGGGCCATCTCAACGGCAATGCGTCGCCGCTTGCCGACGAGGCCGCCCATGCGACCCGGAAATATTTCAGCACTCGTGCGGCAAGCATCTATTCGGGCACCAACGAAACGCACCGGAACATCATCGCGCGATCGCTCATCGACCTGCGCTCCGCCTGAAGCGAAGCGGCAGACATGGAAAAGGGCCGGTGCTCATCGCAACCGGCCCTTTTCATCATTGGCGGAGATTACTTGCGGCCCTTCGGCGCGCCGGCCGTCTTGCTGCCGGTCGCATTCGCAAAGGGGGAAGCGGTCACTTCGACCTTCTTCTTGTCCTGTTTCGGCTTCTTCGCTTCTCTTGTGCTCTTCTTCTGACCTTTGGCCAATTCGATCTCCTGTCGGGCGGCGCGGAAGCGCCCACCTCTAAGTTTCAACCCTATCGCGCTTCACGCCGCGAAGCTCCGATAATCGGCGGACTCCCGCCAGCGGGGCGTGGGCTGGGAAGATAAATCTTGCGCTTTTGCTCCCCGGGGCCCATTCATAGCCGCGAAGCGAGGGCACAAACGCCACCCGCGCCATTTCCCAGATCGCCCCCAGATGCTGCACATCGGAGCGAAAAGCCTCGGTGAGAGTACATGCAGAGCCACAAATTCAAGGTCGGCGAGACGGTCGAATTCCTCGCCGGCGCTTCCTATCTCGCCAAGACGCGCGGCCATTACATCGTCATGCGTCTCCTGCCCTCGGAAGGCAACGGCTTCCAATATCGCGTGAAGAACGTCGCCGACGGGCATGAGCGCATCGTGCGCGAAGGCCAGATCGAGTAAGCGCGGCGGTTTGTCTCAACCGCCCCGAAGCCTGCGACGGATTGGCGCCGTTCACTGACAATGTGACACATGGCCCGTGTAGAATCCGGGACTTAGCATCCGCCCCTGATGGGGGAGAAACCCGACACACAAGCCGGGAGAGGATGCGAGCCATGATTCAGTACGCAGCCGTTGAAACGGCAAAAGTCGAGCGAGAGCCCTATCCGCATTTCGTCGTGCCGAATTTCCTCGGCCCCGACAATCTGAAAAAAGTCATCCGCGATTTTCCCGATCTCGACATGGCGGGCCTCTTCCTGCCGGAAGCGACGCATTACGGCCCCGTTTTCGAAAAGCTCCTCGCGGAACTCGCCGGGCCGAAGCTCCGCGCCTTGGTTTCCGAAAAACTCGACGTCGATCTCAGCGGGCGGCCCGCGCTCATCACGCTCAGAAGCTGCTGCCAGGCGGGCGACGGTCAGATCCATGCGGATTCAAAATTCAAGCTCGCAACCCTGCTGCTCTATCTGAACGAACCATGGGCGCCACAGGGCGGGCGGCTGCGCGTGTTGCGCTCTGCGACCGACATCAACGACTACGCCGCCGAAGTGCCGCCAGAGGGTGGCACGCTCGTCGCCTTCAAGGTGCAGCCCAATTCATGGCACGGGCACGAGCCCTTCGTCGGCCCGCGCCGCTATGTGATGCTCAACTACTGCCGCGACGAGGACGTGATGATGCGCGAAGCGGCGCGGCATCGTCTTTCGGGACGCGTGAAGAAATTCAAGCGTCTCTTCGGCGTGGGTAAAATACCTCCGGCGCTGGTGCCGATGCCGCAAGAGAGAACGGGACTGAGATGAGTGACAGCGTAACCATCGCGCGCGCGTTCTCCGATTGCCTCGATCGCGCCAAGCTCGACACGCACCCCTATCGCCACTGGCTCCTGACAAGGGCACTTCCGGACGACGTCGCCCACGCGATCCCGGCATTGCCCGTCGACGCGCCGCAAATCGGCGATACGCTCGGCAAGCGCGAAACGCACAACTCGACGCGCAATTTCTTCTCGGTCGAGAACCGGAAGCGCTTCCCCGTCTGCGAGGCCGTGGCGAGCGCCTTCCAGTCGCCCGAAACCGTGCGCCACCTCGAAAAGGTAACGGGCATATCGCTCAAGGGAACCTCGCTCCGCATCGAATATTGTCAGGATCGCGACGGCTTCTGGCTGGAGCCGCACACCGATATCGGCGCGAAGCTCTTCACCATGCTGATCTACCTGTCCGACAGGCCGGATGCCGAAGGCTGGGGCACCGATATTTACGATGCCAGCAAGCGGCATCTGGGTTCCGCACCGGGCGGCTTCAACAAGGGCCTGATCTTCATTCCCGGCGAGGACACATGGCACGGCGTCGCCAAGCGCGAATATGCGGGCATACGCAAGTCGATCATCGTCAACTATGTCGTGCCCGAATGGCGGGCGCGGCATGAGCTCGCCTTTCCCGACGAGCCCATCGCCTGACCGTCACTCGCCCGGCGTGGAGGGGTGAAGCGGCGGGATCACCGCCGTGACGAGTTGCATCTTGCCGGAGATGACACCGCGGGTGGTTATCATCTCGTCGGCAATCGCCTGAAGCGTTCTCGCCGGACCCTGCACGAGGATCACCTCCATCGTCTGATTGTGGACGAGGTGAACGTGCAGCGACGAAATCACTTCCGCGACATGGCGATATTGAAGATCGGCGAGATGCTTCTGCAGGCCGCTCACTGAATTGTCGTAGAAAAGCGTGATCGTGCCCGCCATGACGTCGTCGCCGCGCTCGCGCTTATGCTCCACCAGAAACTGGTGGAGCATGTCGTTGATCGCCTGCGAGCGGCTGGCGAAGCCGCGCGCTTCCACCATCTCGTCAAGCTCGGTCAGCAACTCCTCAGGGAGCGAGATGCTGATCCGGCTGACGGGACGGCTTTCGGAGCGGCCTTGTTCGATCTCGGCCATCGTCAATCCCCAATAATCACGACTCAGAACATGTGGCTGTAGCGCTCGATTTCCCACTGGCTGACCGAGAGGTGATAGGCATTCCATTCCTCGGTCTTGTACTTGATGAATTCATCGCGCAGTTCCCTGCCCAGAACACGCTCCGTCAGCGGATCGGCGGCAAAGGCGGCGACCGCTTCCTGCAATGTCTGCGGCAGGAAGTGGATGCCGCGAGCCTGCCGTGCCTCCTCCGAGATCGTGTAGAGATTATCCTCATTCGGCTCGCCGGGGTCGATACCCTCGCGAATGCCCTCGAGACCGGCAGCGAGAGCGAGCGTCGCCGCGAGATAGGGGTTCACCGCGCCATCTGCATTGCGCGATTCGCAGCGCCCGCCGCCCGCAGGCACTCGGACGGAATTGGTGCGGTTGTTCGAACCGTATGAATTGAAGACCGGCGCCCAGGTGAAGTAGCTCATCGCACCCTGACGCACGAGACGCTTGTAGCTGTTCACCGTCGGTGCGAAAGCGGCGCAGAGGGCGGGCCCATGCTTCAGGATACCGCCGATGAATTGATAGCCGATCTTCGTGAGGCCGAGCCCACGCGGGTCATCCTTCGGATCGCAGGCAAAGGCATTCTTGCCGGTCGCGAGGTCCGACAGCGACATGTTGAAATGCGCGCCATTGCCCGTCTTGTTGGCGAAGGGCTTGGGCATCATGGTGGCGAGAAGACCCTCTTCCTTCGCGTAGTGCTTCGCCATATCGCGGAAGAAGATGAGCCGGTCGCACATGGTCAGCGCATCGGCATACTGGAAATCGAACTCGTACTGGCCGTTCGCATCCTCATGGTCGAAGGAATAGAGATCCCAGCCGAGATCGTTGATGCAGGTCGCGACCTTGTCGAGCCAGGTGAACTGGTCCATGAAGCCGCGCACGTCATAGCAGGGCTTCACCAGCTTGTCGTCGGGGTTGGGTACGGAAAGCGTGCCATCCTCGTTCTGCTTCAGAACATAGATCTCGCATTCGATGCCGAGATTGAAGCCGAAGCCCATGCTTGCCGCATCGGCCAGCACATTCTTCAGCGCGACGCGCGTGTTGAGCGGATAAGGCTTGCCCTGAAAGCCATTGTCAGCAGGCATCCAGGCGACCTTGGGCTCCCAGGGAAGCTGGATGATGTGGTTGAGATCGGGGATCGAGGTGATCTCGTCGTCGTTCGGCGCCTGCCCGAGGCCGTCCAGCGCATAACCGGTATAACGCTCGGAACCATGCGCCATATGCTCCAGATGGTCGATGGGGACGACCTTGCCCTTGGGCACGCCGTGAATGTCCACGTAGGCGCCGATACAATACTTCACGCCCTTCTGCTTCAGCTCTTGCATCAGCTTCTTGATGTCCGGGGTCGCGGTCATTTCTTTCTCCGTCTCGCAGTTAAAGCTTTTCCGTTTGCGGCCGAGGGGATCGTCCGCATCGCATGAATTCAAAATGTCGAAGGCTCCTGGGGTGTGGCCGAGCTTCAGCCGCTGCTTTCAAAATAGGAGTGTTCGAGCGGAGGATTTTCCTTGAGCCCCTTCAGGATCAACGCGCTCAAATCCTCGACCATCCAGTCGAACCAGATGTTTCCGTTTTCCGCCGTCGCGCGGCTCGGCGTACCTGTCACGCCATTGAGGCTGGTGCGATTGACGGGATGGGCGAAAACGAGACCGTCGGTGCGGTCGGGATCGTCGGCATCCATCTGCAAGTCGGGGCGCACCATCTCCGGTGCGCGGGCAAGCATCAGTGCCGTCTCGGCATCATTCGCATGCCAGTCGTCGCCATCGGCGAAGTGGAACTCGCGGACGCGCTTGCTGACGGTCGCCGAATTGATGAGCGCCACCATCATGTCGTCGTGCTCGGCCCGAAGCATTTCCAACGCGCAGCGCAATGGCGCGGCATTGGTCACATGGGTGTTGACCATGAAGAGGCGGCGCACGCCCGAGTGATAGGCCCAGTCGCCAATATCCTTGACGAGATTGATGAGCGTGATGGGCTGGAGCGCGATCGTGCCCGGCCAGCGGCGGCTATGGCCGATGGAGCAACCGTAGAACATGGTCGGCAGCATCGGCACCTTCGTGCGCTCGGACACCGCCTTGCAGAGAATATCGGCGAGCACGGCGTCCATGCCCGTGCCCATATGCGGCCCGTGCTGCTCGGTCGCGCCGACGGGCAGGATTGCGGCATGGCCCGCAGCTTCCAGATCGGCGGGGATTTCCGCCCATGTGCGTTCCGACCAGAGCATGGGGCTACTCCACATTGTCGCCAACTTCGGCGAGCCGCATCATCATGGGATAGGGCTCCTCGCCTTCCTCCCCCTGAGCCTCGCTCGAATAGATCAGCTCTTCGAGCCGTGCCTTGGTGGCGAGAAACTCCTCGGAGATGAACTGGTCCATCTGGCGCGGACGCGGCACCGGCACCTCGATCAGTTCCTGCACTTCGCCGGGATGAGGCTTCAGTACCAGAATACGGTCGGCGAGATAGATCGCCTCGTCGAGGTCATGCGTGATGAAGACGATGGTGATGTCGATCTTGCGCCAGATTTCGAGAAGATGCGCCTGCATGCGGGCCCGCGTCTGCGCGTCGAGCGCGCCGAAGGGCTCATCCATCAACAGGATGCGCGGCTGGTTCGCCAAGGCGCGCGCGATGGCGACGCGCTGCTTCATGCCGCCCGAAAGCTGGTGCGGATAGGCGTCGGCGAATTTTTCGAGGCCGATCAGCTGCAGCCATTGCAGCGCTTGCGTCTCGGCTTCGAGGCGGCCCGCATTGTTGACCTCAAGGCCGAACATGACGTTGCGCTTCACGGTGAGCCAGGGAAAGAGCGTATAGCCCTGAAACACCATGCCGCGGTCGCGCCCCGGCCCGTTCACGGGCTTGCCCTGCAGAAGCACCTCGCCCGATGTCTGCGTTTCGAGCCCCGCGAGAATGCGGATGAGAGTCGACTTGCCGCAACCGGATGGGCCGACAATGCAGAGGAATTCGCGGCGATGCGTCTCGAAGTTGATGTCCTTCAACGCTACGGTTTCGCGCTTCTGCGTTTCGAAGGTCTTGCCGAGCGACTTCACCTTGAGGATGACCTCGCGCGACTTCATCCGGTCGAAGCGGTCGCGGACTTGCGGCGACTGTTCGAGATAGGAGGGAAGCATCTTTTGTGCGTTCATGTTCGCTCCCTCACGCCTTGACCGTGCGGTCCCAGGGGAAGAGACGCTTGCCGAGAAGGGCAAGCAGAATGTCCGTTCCGAGACCGATGATGCCGATGATGAAAATCGCCGCATAGACATTGGCGAAATGCTGGTAACGCGCCTGCTGCGTGATGAACCAGGTGATACCCGTGGTCGTGCCGATGAGTTCGGCGACGATGAGATAGGTCCATGCCCATCCAAGCAGAATGCGCTGGTCGCGATAAAGATCGGGCAGAATGCCCGGAATGACGACGCGCGAAAGCAGCTGCAGATTCTTCGTGCCGAGCGTCAGCGCCGCCTCCACCAGCGCCCCGTCGAGCTTCCGCGTCGTATTGGCGATGATGAGCACCTGCTGGAAGAAAGTGCCAATGACGATGACTGCGATCTTGGGCCCGTCATAAATGCCGAGAATGGCGACTGCCAATGCGCCGAAAGCAGGCGCCGGAAGATAGCGGAAGAACTCGACGAAGGGTTCCGTCAGCCGCGAGATCGGGGAATAGGTGCCGCAAAGAATGCCCAGCGGCACGCCGAAGACGGACGAGATGACGAAGCCCCAGAAAATGACCTGGATCGAGTGCCAGAGGCTTTGATGAAGCCAGGGGCTGTCGCGCGCCTCGGGCGGCGTGGTGAAGGAGGTGTAGAAGGCCTTGAGCACTTCGTGGGGTGCGGGAAGATAGATCGGATTGGCAGGAACGCCTTGCGGCACCGCACGATTTTGCGCTGTCGCGTCGGATGTTTCCTGATCGAAAGTCGCGCGATCGACGCGCATGTCGGGCTGGAAATAATCGACGCTGCCCGGATCGGTAATGAGAACCAGAGGGTGCCAGACGGCGGGCACATAGCTCACGACGCACCAGAGAAGGATCGGCAGTACGAAGGAGAAGAAACCGAGCAGAGATCTCGCGCGGGGCGAAAGCTCGGCATGCACCGCAAACCATCTTGTCCGTGTCATGGCACCCTCGGGATTACGCTACAAGCTGCTTACTTCAGGGCTTCATCCGTCAACGAGGGATCGATGAAACTGTCCACGGGCTGCTTCACCTTGTAGACCGCGTTCTTCACGTTGAAGTCGTCAGCGATGTAGGAAGAGCCATAGAGAGAGCCGAAGCCGTCGGCCTTCACATAGGTCTTCTTGCCGTCTTCGAGGCTGAGCAGTTTGGTGCCCTTGAGGAGAGGCTTGTACTGCGCGGGCGTCAGTCCGACACGTGCCGACATGATCTTCAGCGCATCGGGCTGTGTAGCAGGATCGTTGATATAGGCGACGACCTTGTCCCATACCTTGATGAGCTTGACCCAGTCCGCGCGATGAGCTGCAACGCTCGTCGGGCTCGCCGTGATGACGTCATAGATGAGGCCCGGCTCCTGAGCCGAGGTGTAGATGGGCTTCGCGCCCGGCACGAGCTTCATGGCCATGCCGGAATTGGGCTGCCACGCGCCGATGGCCGAGACATCGCCGGAGGCGAGAACCTGCGGCGTCGAATTGGTCGTGGTGTTGACCAGCGTGACGTCGGATTCCGACATGCCTTCCTTCTTGAGACCGTTGAGAAGCAGCAGGTGCTCAACGAGGCCGATCTCGATTCCGACCTTCTTGCCCTTCAGATCCTTGAGGCTCTTGATGCCGGGCTTGGCAACGATCATGTCGTTGCCGTTCGAATAGTCGGTGAGCATGATCATCACGCTCTTGGTGCCGCCGCCACCCATGACGAGCGCGTCGCCATTCGTGACGGTTACAGCGTCTATCTTGCCGGCGGAGAAAGCGTCCATCGACGCGGAATAGTCGAACCACTGGAATTCGGCGTCGACGCCTGCTTCCTTGAGCCAGCCCTTGTCGATCGCCACCTGCCAGGCCACCCAGCCCGGCCAGTCGCTATAGCCAATCTTAAGCGGCGCCGCTTCGGCGCGACCTGCATGGCCTGCGATCGCGAAGACCGACAAGACCAGCCCTAAAACCCAACCAAACCTTGCATTGCGGCTCATCACATTCTCCCGGGATTGAGCAGTATTACGAAAGGTCGAAATCGTAATACCCATTAGCAAGGCACATGCCAGCGCCCGGCACGGCTGGAAAGCGGATGGTTTTCAGGATTCCGTGGAGCAGGTATTGGCACAGCAAGCGCGCCTCTGTGCGTAGAAATCAGGCTTCGCCAGTGGAGATCGCCTAATTCGTGACCATTCGGGCGCGCCGGTAGGCGGAAGGCGTCTCATCAGCCCAGCGCAGGAAGGCGCGATGAAAATTCGCCGGATCGCCATAGCCGCAGTGATAGGCGATCTCGGCGATGGAGAGCGGCGAGGTTGCAAGAAGGCGCTGCGCGACGTCGCGGCGTGTTTCGTCCAAGAGACGCTCATAAGTGACCGCCTGCGACGCGAGGCGGCGCTGCATCGTACGCAATGACATGCCGCAGCCGGCAGCGGCAGCCACAGCCGAAACGTTCGCGGCGGCAAGATTTGAAACGATGAAGATACGAAGGCTGCTTACGATATCGTCCTCAAGAGCCGAGGCCGCATGGATATGGCGCAGATAGGCCTCGAGCGCAGGCACGCGCTGAGGTTCAGCGCCGGGCTGCCTCTCGTCGAGAAGCGACGCGTCGAAAGTAAAGCCGTTCGCATCCTGCAGGAACCAGATAGGCGCGCCGAACATCTGCTCGAGAGATTTGCGGTGCGCGACCGGCCCGTAGACAACATGCGCCTCGCGCGGGCTCCAGCGCGGCCCGAAGAAGCGGCGGAAGAAGGCAAGCGCCGCACCGAGCGTAAGGTCGATATCGGCCTGAAGCCCCCCGGTCAGACGCTCGCCGACGCGGTAGGTCAGCCGCACCAGCCCATCTTCCATGGGTTCGACCGCAATGTCAGCACCTTGCTGATAGCTGCGAAAATGCCGGTTGAGGCTCTCAATGGCGGTGCGCAAGGTTGGCTTGTTCGCAGCGAGCAGCCCCAACGCGCCGAGGTCGCCTGCCTCCATTCTAAGGCCGAGCCTCAGCGCAAAGAGCGGGTCGCCCGTCTCCATGGCACAAAGATGGAGCAGCTCCATATAGCTTCGCTGGCTGATAAGGGCCGTCTCGTCGGCCGGATCGGCCGGCACGATGCGCGTGAGGCTCTCGACCCTTTCCGGCGCGAGCCCGTAGCTGGCCAGCAGGTCCAGTAGATTACTGAGCACACTCGCTCGAATGAGCGTTTCAGAAGCCATTCGCTCCGCTTTCGTCCGGGATCCTGCTCGCCGCTCTCTTCATTTCGAATTTGGCGCCAAATGACAAGAAGTTAAAATCGGTCCGGGAGTAGCCTCTGCCTGCATGGCCTCAACCCGACGGCCATTGGCGACTCTTTTGGGGGAGGGGAAATGCGCGCCTGGGGTTCGATCGCGGTCGCCGCGCTGCTACTTGGCGCCATGCCCGCCATGGCCGAGGAACTCCAGCCCGAGACGCTGCATGTCGAGAAATTGCCGGATGGCCCCCGCGACCACTGGATCTGGGTCGGCGATCTCGGCGCCCAGCATAATGCCGATACGCGGGCGATGCTTGTCGATGCCGACAAGGGCAAGATGCTCGGCATGCTCAGCACCGGCTTCTGGAGCGCGGGCGTGCTGCTGCCGAAATCGACGGGCAACGTCGTCGCGCTCGAAACCTTTTTCGAGAAGGGCACGCGCGGCCCCCGGCATGACTATGTGACGGTCTACGATCCGCGCACGCTTCTACCGCTCCACGAAATCGAAGTGCCGCCACGTCGCATGACCGCCCTCGTCCAGACACGCATGGCCGGCCTCACCGACGACGATCGCTTCGTCGCCATCACCAATTTCACGCCGAAGCAGACGATGACCATCGTCGATCTTCAGAAGAACCGCTTCGTCGCCGAGACGGATACGCCGGGATGCGGGCAGATATATCCCGCGGGGCCACGCCGCATATTGCTCCTCTGCGGAGATGCGAGTCTCAAATCCATGACGCTGGACGATGACGGTCATGTCATCGCGCAGACCGATGGCAAACCCTTCTTCGATCCCTTCGCCGATCCCGTCATCGTGCATGCGGTGCGCGACGGCAGCGACTGGCTTTTTGTTTCGCTCGCCGGGTACATTTATCAGGTCGATGCATCGGGCAATGAAGTGAAACTGCGCGAGAAATGGTCGCTGCTCACCGACAGCGACCGCGCCGACGGATGGCGCACGGGCGGCTATCAGCCGCTCGCCGTTCAGAAGAAAGACGGGCTTCTTTATGCCTTGATGCGGAAGGGGCCGGAAAGCACCTATGAGGAACCTGGCGACGCGGTCTGGGTCTTCGACATCGCGTCCCATAAGCGCGTTGCGCAATTCGACCTCGCCAATGCGACACTGGCCATCGAAGTGAGCCAGGATGCAAAGCCCATCGTCTATGGCGCCTCGATGAAGACGGTCGTGCCCTATTGGTCGCTTGTGGCGCTGACGCTTCTCGGCCAGAAGTTCGAACAGCTCGATGTGGTGAAGCCCGCGCTCGACGTCTATGACGCGAAGAGCGGCAAGCTTCTCCGCACCGTCGACCACGTCGCCTCCTTCGCGACCTCGCTGCAGCAGCCCTGAGGTCATGGCCATGATTGATCCCCTTCTCGATCTTGTGCTGCGCGGGAGCCTTGCGGCGATCCTCGGCTATGCGGCCTTTCACAAGCTGAAGGACCGCGCAACCTTCGAGGGGCAGTTTGCGGCCTATGCACTTCTGCCGGAAGGCTTCGTCCATCCCATGTCGCGGGCGCTGCCGCTCGTCGAAGGCGCGGCGGCGCTGTTCCTCCTCGCGCGGTCGGAGCATGCGAGCCTCCTGAGCGCCGCGCTCTTTCTTCTCTATGCCGGCGCAATGGGCATCAACCTCGCGCGGGGTCGGCACGACATAGATTGCGGCTGCGGCGGGCCGGAAGGGCGGCAGACGCTGCACTGGGCGCTCGTCCTCCGCAATCTGCTGCTTGCGGTCGGCGCGTTCGCAATCGGTCTTCCGTCTGAGATGCGACCGCTTATCTGGGCTGACTATGCCATTGCCGTCCTGGGCCTTCTCGCCTTCCTTGCGCTCTACACAGCGCTCAACGCCCTCGTCGCAAATATTCCTGCGACCAACCACCTGAAAGCCTGAGAAATGGAACAGACGCTTCTCGTTTCGAACATCCTTCTCTGGTTTTTGGTGATCGGGCTTTCGATCGCCGTGCTTCTTCTCGCGCGGCAGGTCGGCGTTCTCCATGAGCGCATCACGCCGGTTGGCGCGCTGATGATCGGGAAGGGCCTGCGCGTCGGCGAGGCAGCGCCGAGCTTCCGTCTCGCCAATCTCAACGGCGCAGAAGTCGCAATCGGCGGCGCGCGCGCAGATGGCCGCAGCACGCTTCTCTTCTTCCTTTCGCCGACTTGCCCGGTCTGCGCCTCGCTGCTGCCGACGCTCCGCACGCTCGTCAAACAGGAAGGCCTCGCGCTGGTGCTCGCAAGCGACGGCGCGGCGGAGGAGCACGCAAGCTTCATCGCCCGCAAGGGGCTCACCGATCTGCCTTACGTGCTGTCAACGGAGCTTGGCGTCCGCTTCGGCGTATCGAAACTTCCCTATGCGGCGCTGATCGACAAGGACGGCATTCTCCGCGCGCATGGGCTCGTCAATAATCGCGAACATCTCGAAAGCCTGATCGAAGCGGAGCGCGAGGGCGTCGCCTCGATCCAGGACTTCGTGAAGCGGGGGAATGCGCAATGAGTGCGATCGACAAATGGATGGAAACATTCTCGCGGCGCCTCGCGCGGCAGAGTTCGCGCCGGAGCTTTCTCGCAACGGCGGGCGCCTTCCTCATCGGCGTCGGCGTGGCGCCTCTCCTGCCGGTCGCGCGCGCCCATGCGGGCACGGGCGAAGAAGGCGATCCGACACGCTGCGACTACTGGCGTTACTGCGCCATTGACGGCTTTCTCTGCACCTGCTGCGGCGGCACCACAAGTTCCTGCCCGCCCGGCACCGTCGCCTCTTCCGTCACATGGGTCGGCACCTGCCGCAACCCGACCGACGGCAAGGATTACATCATCTCCTACAATGATTGCTGCGGGCGCAGCGGATGCGGCCGCTGCACCTGCCAGCGCGACGAGGGCGACCGCCCGCTTTACCGGACCGACTCTGCCAACGACATCAACTGGTGCGCCGGGAGCGGTGCCGACATCGTATACAACTGCTCGACGGCGGTGCTGATGGGCGTGAGTACGGGCGAGTGACGGCCTTGCGTTTCATCATCCCCCTCTTCCTTGCGCTCGTCCTCAGCGGCGCGGTCTTAGCCTCGCCCCGCACCGACTACATGCTGCGCTGCATGGGCTGCCACCTGCCGGACGGCGCGGAAACGCCGGGCAAGGTGCCGCCGCTCAAGAACCATGTCGCAAAGTTCCTCGCGGCGGAAGGTGGCCGCGCCTATCTGGTTCAGGTGCCAGGCACGAGACAGTCCGCCCTCTCGAATGCGGCAGTCGCAGACCTGCTCAACTGGCTCGTACGGAACTTCGACGCGGCGGATGTTCCAGCCAATTTCATCCCCTATACGGAGAGCGAGGTCGCGCAACTCAGGCCCCATCACCTGCCCGACGTCGCCGCCGAACGCGCAAGGCTGCTCAAAGTCCTGGGGGAGGGAAAATAGGCAGGCGGGCTTCCTTCGGCACCGTTTCGCTGACTTAATGCCGCTCATGGTCATTCCTCCATGAACAGCCGGTCACAACCGTCAAATGTCGAAGCGACTCTTTCCCAGCCGGCCGGCTTTCAATGGCGGATATGCGGCATTCGCCTTTGCGCTTGTCGTCGTCGTCCATCTGTCGAACGCGGCAATCTCCGCCTGGTTCGGCTATCTGTCGCCCGACTCCTGGACCTATCTGCGGCTCGCCAAGGGGTTCCAGACGAACTTCTATCCGAGCCTCGACCATAACTATTTCGCAGTTTTCCCCTTTGGCTATCCGCTGCTGCTGGCGGTGGCGAGCCCCGGCTTAGATCTCGTTCATACCGCGATCGTCTCGAAGTTCCTGAACGCCCTTCTGTGGATCTCGACCTATGTCTTTCTGAGGCGGCTGCGCATTCCGGCACTCGTCGCGGCCGCTTTGGTGATCACGCCCTTCGCGCTCTTCATCGCGGCCATGAGCTGGTCCGAGAATCTGATGATCTTCGCGCTGGTTCTCACACTTGCGAGCATAGACGCCCTGCAGAGCGAGAATGAGCGTCCGGCACACGCAATCGCGCTTCTTGCCGCCGCCCTCATCACCGGCATCTCCAGCCGATATGCATTCGGCTTCATCGCGGGGACTTTCCTTGCCGCCTATATCGGCACATTCAGAATGCGAGCACGTCGGGACGTCATTCTGACGCTCATCCTGTCAGGCGCATTTTTCGTCCTCTATCTCGCCATCAATGCCTGGCTGACCGGCCATGCGACCGGCATGGATCGCGGACCGTCGACCGCCCCATTGAGCTATCTGGGCTTCACCTTCGCCTCGGCCAATCTTCAACTCATATTTTCAGCAATGCTGCCCTTCGCATTCGTGGCCCTCATTGCAACCCGCGACTGGCGAGCGCCGCCCCTTGCGCTGATGACAGGCCTTGTCGGCATTGCCTATGTCGCGATCATCACAGTCTTGCGCCTGCGCAATCAGTTCGACCCGTTCGACGAGCGGCTTCTCGGCCCCGGCTGGCTGCTGCTTGCCATCGCAATCGCGCTCACGGCACAGGAAAGCGCCGACCTCGCCCGACGGCGGATCGGAGCGACGGCGCTCATCCTGCTGGCCCTGTGGTCCACATATGCCGCCCATGGCAGCGATGCGGTCGACCTCATCAATAGCGGCCAGATGCGGACGAGCCTCGCCGCAGCGATCGAAAACTACACGACCGCATTCACGCCGGACGATGACGACGCCGAAGCTGTGATCACAGTCGCCACCCCACCCCCGCGACCGACCGTACACGGCGATAACCGGCTCTATTACGGCGATCTCGATGTGTTCGAACCCCTGAGCGCACCCCTGTCGCCACGCGAGACCCTCGACGCCTTCACAAAAAGGGTGCGCTCATCAAAAATCAACCTGACGCATTGCGCGGTCGACTTCTCGCACTTCGCTTCCGACGAAGATCTCTCGGAGGTGCTGGACGAAGTTTATCCCTCGGGTCTTATGGCTGAGGAACCAGTCTTCGACAGGACGCTCGCGGAGCGGTTCCACCGGATGTTCCGCGCGCGCGCCCTTGTGCCCTGCGCTTCTTTCCTTGACGGCACACCCTTATCAAACTGAGAAGCCATGCGGTCATGCCGCCACGAGTTCGGGGGAGAGCGCCTCGACGAGCGGCACATAATGGTCGTCATAGGTGATGGCTTCCTTGACGAGCCCCATTTCCTGCAGCTTCCGGCCGCGCCACTCGTAGCGCAGGACCTGATCAACCGCCGGGACGGGAAGCTTCCTGCGGGCCTTCAGGAATTGCTCCTCGCCTGCACGCGTGACCGCAAGATCCACATTGTCCTTGCCGAGCTGCGCCGCGAGCGACGTGTAGATGTCGAAAGCGCGGCGCTTCACTCCGTGTTCTTCATCCGTGAGCCTGGTATTGACGCAATCGCCCCAAAGGGAGCGTGGGCTGCGCAGCACCTCATAGACCTCGGCCTCATCCTTGCGCTGATGGATGAGCGGCACTTCAAAGATGGGCACGGTGCTGTCGCCGAGCGCCGAGCGCGTGATCGGCAGCGCGACATCATGCAGCGGATTGTAGAACTCGATGGAGTCGCAATAGACGCGATCGACATCAAGGCCGCTCAGGATCGAGGCAACCTCGCCGGAGAGCGCGCGAAAGCTGGCAATGTCGCCCTTGAGCAGCGCCGTATAAAGCGATGCCTCCTCGACATCCAGCCAGGCGACATCAGCCATGTTCACGACCGACTTCAGGCTTTCCTTGCTCTGTTCGACGCGCTCCTGTGCGCCGCCATCGGTCAGGAAAATGAGATATGGTTGAAGGCGCCGCACCGTACCGAGGATCGCCACCTCATGATTGGGATGACTGAAAATCATTACATCGCGCGGCATTGACGCCTCCCCTACCAGCCGTGAAGAATTAAGATTAAGCCTTTTTAATATAGGCAGACAATCGAGGGCTCTATCGAAGTGGGCATGAGCGAGGTGAAACCCTTCCAGATTGCGCTGTACACAACCTATTTCGCCGCAGGCGACGGGATGGGGCGGGTTTTGACGCGTAAAATCTCTGCTCTGGACAAACTTGCCCGCACCAGACCCGTCGAACTCAAGATCTATTGCGGGGGCAGCGATTTTGACGACCCGCGCATATGCCGCGTCAACAAGGTTCCGGAACTGATCGCGGACCCGTTCTTCAAGGCGGCCGATATCCATCATTACGAATTCGGATGGTATTTCCGCCCCTTCGAGTCGATCCGCCACATCCCGACGAAGGCCCGTGCCTCGGTTTTCTTTCACGGCATCACGCCGCCGCAATGGGCGCCCGATTACGAGGGCGCGCTGCGCTCGCTGAAACAAAAACGGCTTCTTTCCCGCGCCGATGCCATTTGCGTCGCCAGCCCCTATGCCCGCGACGACCTCGTGTCATTCGGCATTCGGGCGGAACAAATTCATATCCATCCGCTTCCGCTCTCCCTCACGCCGCGTCATGCCCGTTCAAGGACAACGGAGGGACCGATCGAATTCCTCCATGTCGCGAGGCTGGCACCCAACAAAGGTCTCCTCGATCTCCTCAAGGCGCTGGAGATCGTGAGCAATCGCGGTATCTCCTTCCGCTTGAGAGTGGCCGCGCATCCGGCCAGCGCATACGGAGACATACTCGCGGAAGTACATCGATACATCGAGCGCCCGGCGCTGCGAAGCCGCGTCGAGCTTCTCGGCCATGTCGACGACGATGACAGGCTATCCTCGCTCTACGCGGAGGCCGACGCGCTCATATTGCCATCCTATCATGAGGCCTATTGTCTGCCTGTGCTCGAGGCTTTCGCACATGGTTGCCACGTTATCGCCTATGACTCCACAA
Source organism: Pseudomonadota bacterium (assembly GCA_021780275.1). The sequence continues at coordinate 107 of JAJXZC010000409.1, read as the reverse complement.
ATCTGCCGCATATCACCAACGGCTTGGGAACGCTGACACCAAGGGGGGACATTCCCGCGCTCGCAGACGCGATCGAGAGGTTTGCGAAAGAATCTGCTCGAGCGCGC
>JAJXZC010000148.1 GCA_021780275.1 Pseudomonadota bacterium | reverse complement strand
CTCGACCGTCTTAGCCTGTGTCTTGACGAATTCGAGCGCCCAATCGGCATCGCGCTTCGCCTGCGTCGGCCGGTAGGAGAAATAGGCCAGCGTGTCCTTGCTGACATAATCGTAATTGGCCAGCATGCCGGACATGCGTTCGCCGATAATGGTTGGCGAGAACAGTTCGGTCAGCGAAGAGGCCACCGCCTCAACCGGGCTTCTGTCGCGGACAAAAGCGACATAGGCATCGACTGCAAAGCGCGTCGCCGGCAGAATTCCGGCGGTCGATTCCACATAATCGCGCGGGAAGCCGAGACTGTCAGTGAGCTTCAGCCAGCGCTCGATGCCGCCGTCGCCGGGCTTCAGCCCGTCGTGATCCTCGATACGTTTGCGCCATTGCCGGCGGTCCTCGGCATCGGTCAGGCGCGTCAGCACGATCGCGTCTTTGATTGGGATCATCGATTGATAATAATAACGATTGAGCGCCCAGGCCTGAATTTCTTCATAGCTGCACTTGCCACTGTACTGGCGGGCGTGAAAGCGGTGCTTGTTGTGATAGCGCTCGGCGCCGACCTTGCGCAGCGCGGCTTCCAACTCTTCCGGGCTCAAAAGTGTCTGGCTCATAGGGAGACCTCCATCCCATCATAAGAAATTTCCCATCCCGCCGCCTCGGCCTTGGCACGCTCGGGCGAATCCTCGATCAGCACGGGATTGGTATTGTTGATATGCACGAAAATTTTCCGACCGATATTGATGCCGGACAATTGCGCCAACGAACCTTTTTCGCCGGCCATGGCGGTGTGGCCCATGCGCCAGGCAGTCTTGGTCGAAAGGCCGAGGGCGACCATTTCGTCGTCGGTGAATGTCGTGCCATCGAAGAAAAGAAGATCGGCGTTGCGCAATCTCTCTTGCAGTTTCGGCGTCACCTCGGCACAGCCGGGAATGTAGAACAGGGTCTTGTCGCCGTCGGTGATTTCAAGACCCACCGTCGTCTCGCCTTCGGCACCGATCTCGACCGACGCCTTTTCGAGATAAAGCGGCACTTTGCCGGGCACGGCAAAGGCTGTCACCCGCAACCCAAACCCAGTATCGACTGTCTCGTCGAGCTCGGCCGCATAGAATTTCACGAGGTCGCGATTCAAAACGCCGAAAATATTGCCGCCCGTGACTTCCGCGAGCGTTGCCTTGCTGCCGTAAATCGAGAAGCTCTGCTGTTCGCGCAACGTCAGCAGCCCGGTCAGGTGATCGACATCGCCGTTGGTGACGAAGACGCCGCTGATCGGCGATTGACGCTTAGCGCCGCGCGGCTGCAATTGCGGTGTTGCCAGGATCTGCTGGCGAAGATCAGGCGAGGCATTGAGCAAGAGCCAATGCTGGCCGTCGGCACTGATCGCAAGGCTCGACTGCGTCCGCGGCGTGACGCGCTTGTCGCCTTTCCAGGCGAGCTGGCAGACGGGACAGAGGCAATTCCATTGCGGGAAGCCTCCCCCGGCTGCCGAGCCGAGGACGATAATCTGCAAAGCAGCGCCCCCGGTTTATCGTTGGGAAACCAGCACCGATTTCGGACCGATTAGATCTCGGCCGACTCGTAGCTGGTGACTTCCATGCCGACGCACACTTCGACGGCAACCGGAGCAGTCCAGGCCATGATTTCCTCCATTAGCTTTTCCGTTCGGACAGGCGTACCTATCCGCAGCGCATGTGACACAAAATAATGCTTCGCGCCACGGGAAGTTAGGCCGCCGCTTTCTTTCTTACAGATGTATTACAATCAAGCGTTTACGCGGCTTTCAGACGGTCCGGATTTTCAGATTTTTGTAACGTCTGCATGCGGCAGGCTTTGCCGCAAATCATGCTGCAAGTCAGAGTTTCGAAGCACGATTTTCCGAAAAGGTGCTGCGTCTTTTCGGGCCACGCGTCACTGCGGCGGCGTACCGTTGAGGCGCAACACCTCGCCGGCGAGATAAAGCGAACCGGCAATCAACACGCGTGGCGGCAGCGCCCATTTGCGCGCTGTCAAAAAGCGCAAAGCCGATTCGACGCTTTCGCAGGCGACCGCGGGCAAGCCCGCAATATTGGCGAGCGCGGCAATATCGTTCGGCGTGCGCGCCGCATGCTCGCCATGCACCGGCACCGCGAGGACTTCCTGGGCGAGCCCTTTGAAGGCGCGCAGAAAAGCGGCCGTATCCTTCGTTGCCAGCGTGCCGGTGACGACGATGAGCGGGCGCGGCGCTTTCTCTTCGCGGTCGGCCATCGCCTGCGACAGCACCCGCGCGCCATCCTCGTTATGCGCACCGTCGAGCCAGATCTCGGCGCCCGCTGGAGCGAGCGCGACGAGATTGCCCTTGCTCAAGCGTTGCAGGCGCGCCGGCCATTCCGCTGTCGCCAAGCCGATTTCGAACGCGCTCGGCGGCAGGTCGGGTGCCACGAGGCGCAGGGTCGCGATCGCGCCCGCCGCATTTTGATGCTGATGTCGCCCGGCAAGCCGCGGGAGCGGCAGATCGATGAGGCCGCCCTCGTCCTCGTAGATGAGCCGGCCATGCTCCTCGCGGACGAAGAAATCCTGTCCGGCGATATGCAATGGCGCGCCGACGTTTGCAGCCTCGGCCTCAAGCACCCTGCGCGCCTCGGGTTGCTGAAAGCCGAGCACCGCCGGGACGCCGCGTTTTAGGATTCCTGCCTTCTCGTGGGCGATTTCGGCGACCGTATTGCCGAGAAACTCCGGATGATCCATCGACACGGGCGTAATCAGGCTCGCGGCCGGACGCGCGATTACATTCGTCGCATCGACGCGGCCGCCGAGGCCGACTTCGAGCAGCAGATAATCCGCAGGGTGGCGGCTAAAAAGCACGAAGGCCGCCGCGGTCGTCACTTCAAAGAAGGTGATCGGCGCGCCGGCATTGACCTTTTCGCATAAGCTCAGCGTCGCCGCGAGTTCCTCGTCACTGACCAGCCGGCCGCCGCCCGGATGGCCGAGCCTGACGCGTTCATGGAAGCGCACCAGATGCGGCGAGGTATAGACATGCGCGGTCTTGCCTGCGGCTTCGAGGATCGCACGCATGAAGGCGATGCTCGAACCTTTGCCGTTCGTGCCGGCAACATGGATCACCGGCGGCAGATGATCCTGCGGCGCGCCGAGATCTTTCAACAGGCGTTCGACGCGGCCGAGCGAGAGATCGATTTTCTTGGGATGCAGATCGAGCAGGCGTTCGAGGATCGGGTCCGATTGATCGCCCGGCCGCTCCGACGGCGGCGCACTCATGCGGCTTCTTGCTCGACCTGTTGGATGACGGGGCGATGCGTCAGCAGCGCGCAAAGTCGGGCGAGCGTCGCGCGCATCTCGTGCCGGCGCACGACCATATCGACCATGCCGTGCGTCTGCAGATATTCGGCGCGCTGGAAGCCTTCCGGCAGCCGCTCGCGGATCGTCTGCTCGATGACCCGCGCCCCGGCAAAGCCGATGACAGCGCCCGGCTCGGCGATATGGACATCGCCCAGCATCGCATAAGACGCCGTGACCCCGCCGGTCGTCGGATTGGTCAATACGACGATATAGGGCAGTTTCGCAGCCCGCAGGCGCTGCACGGCGACGGTCGTGCGCGGCATCTGCATCAGCGAGAACATGCCCTCCTGCATCCGCGCGCCGCCGGAGGCGGTGAAGATGATGAAAGGCGTCCGCTGCGCGACCGCATGCAGCATGCCGGTGACGATCGCCTCGCCCGCAGCCATGCCGAGCGAGCCGCCGAGAAATTCGAAATCTTGTATGCCAACGGTGACGTCGAGGCCCTCGATCCGCCCGGTGCAGATTCTCACCGCATCCGGCGCACCGGTCTTGAGCCGGTTTTCCTTCAGCCGGTCGACATAGCGTTTCACGTCGCGGAACTTGAGCGGATCGAGCGGAACGTCCGGCGTCGGCAGCGTCTCATAGACGGAATTGTCGAAGAGCGTATCGAGCCGTGCCTTGACCGGCATCTTCATGTGATAGCCGGAGCCGGGCACGACATAGAGGTTCGATTCGAGATCTTTATGGAAGATCAGTTCGCCGCTGTCGGGGCATTTGACCCACAGGTTCTCCGGCGTCTCGCGGCGCAGGAAAGAGCGGATTTTCGGCGGAACGACGTTGGAAATCCAGTTCATGCCAGTCCTTTGGGAAGAGCCTGATCCGTCAATTTATGCGTTCGGCGGCGCTGACGCAAAGTTTTAGATATTCGGCTGCCATCTTCTCGACACCGCCTTGTGAATTGCTAAGCTTGCTCGACGGGAGGGGCGTATGATGCGCAGCTTATCAATTTTTCTATTTATTATCAGCATAATATCTGTTTCTGGGTGCGCAGATACGGCCGATACATTTCCCTTGAACGACGCAGCAAAGCAGCTCGGTCCAATACAAGTATCTTTTGTACGCACGGGGATAGGGCGCGGTCCTGTGACGGTAACAATGGCCGATGGCGAAGTCCTAAAAGGCGAATATCGGGTTGCATTTGGCACTTCAGAAGCAGTGGCCTTCTCTGGATCTTATTCAGCCTCGGCAATTGTCATCTCTAACGGCCCTGTGCAATTCGTGGTGACCGGTCCCAAGACGCAAATACTTTGCCGCGGCACCAGCACGCCGATGGGGCACGGAAATGGCCAGTGCCAAACATACGATGGCGCCATTTGGGCGGTAAGTTGGTGATGGCCGGCCCGGCAGCGCAGGGTAGGAGCCCGAAAAGGGGGCCCATACAAAAAAAATGCGCACTTTTTAGCGCCGCTCTCTTGTGCTCCGCATCAACAGGGGTCTGCGCAAAAGACCATTCTTTTACTTGTTCATTTCAGAGCGAAATATCGTCCGTCGCTTCTAAAATTACGTACATTATGGACGATACAAAGTTCGGCCAAATGACGGTCAAAGAGCCATCCGGGACCTTCAACGCGAAGAGCTTTATGGATGGCCACATCCTCTACATTTTGGAGAAGAACGAGGCCTTGGATATGGGAACGGTGACGCTCGTTTATATGAACCCAAAATCCGAGTTATATGCCCTGAGATCATCCATCGCGGGATTTGACTTGGGCGGCGGCCAAATGAGGGTGTTGCCCCTAACCATGAAGGGGTTTTGCACTTACCAAGAAAATTCAAACTGAGACGTTACCGACCGGCTGGCGGGCGGCGCGATGCACCCCGGCGGCAAGGTCGCGCACGAGGGCGGTGACCGCCGCGACGCTGCCCGCGGTCGCCTGCCCATTTTCGTCGAGCGAGCGGCGCAAGGCGTCAACCAGCGCCGAGCCGACGACGACGCCGTCGGCGACCTTGGCGATGGCGGCGGCGCTTTCGGCATTCTTGACGCCGAAACCGACCGCGACGGGCAGGCGCGTGTGCTGCTTGAGCCGCCCAACCGCGGCGGCGACTTTGCCGTAATCCGGCGTCGCGGCGCCGGTGATGCCGGTGATCGAGACGTAATAGACAAAGCCCGCCGTATGCGCGAGCACGGCGGGCAGACGCGCATCGTCCGTGGTCGGCGTCGCCAGCCGGATGAAGGCGAGGCCCGCGTCGAGCGCCGGCAAGCAAAGCTCGGAATCTTCTTCCGGCGGCAGATCGACGACGATGAGCCCATCGACGCCGGCGGCCTCGGCATCGGCGAGGAAGCGCGCCACGCCATAGACATAGATCGG
>JAJXZC010000726.1 GCA_021780275.1 Pseudomonadota bacterium | reverse complement strand
GATCTGATCGAACCGCCGAGCACATAGGCGAAGAAGCCCAGGCCGAAGACGCCATAGACGATCGAGGGCACGCCCGCGAGATTGTTGACGCAGATACGTACCAGCGAAACAAGTGTCCCCTGCTTCGCATATTCCCGGAGATAGAGCGCCGAGATGACGCCGAAGGGCGCAACGAGAACGCTCATCACGATGGTCATGACGAGCGTTCCGAAGATGGCAGGCCAGACGCCGCCCTCGGTGTTGGCTTCACGCGGCTCGTCGGTCAGGAACTCCCACCAGCGAGAGAGATAGATACCGACCTTCTGAAAGAAGGAGACATCGTTCGCGGCGTAGTAACGGACGAAATTCGCAAGCGCGAAGTCCCTTTCCTGGCCTCCGATTTCGGCAACCTTGATGCGGACCGCCTCTTCCTTCCCGCGCATGGCAAGCGCTTCTGCCGACAGGCGGTCGAAATCCTTGGTGAGCCGGGCCGTCTCGGTTGCTGCGGCATCTTCCGCGGCCTTCGCCTCGGGCGATCCTTCGCCATGGGCAAGCACCGCCTTGCGCGCCTTGAGACGCTCGGCATTGATCGCGTGGTTGATTACGCCCACCTTGTCACGCTCGATCGCCTGGCGCCGGGCGCGCAGATCGCGAGCTTGTTCATCCGCCGCATCGAGTTCGGCGCGGGGGGGATTGACTGTGGTCTTGCCATCGACGGCAATCGACAGGATCTTGCCGATGAAGACGCCCCATTCGGAACGCTCGACCAGCATCAGATTCTTGGGTTCAGCGACGGATTTCACGGAGAAGACCGGCAACCACTCGAAATCGTTCGAGTAGAAGTCGAAATTTCCGATGCGGTAGAGCGTGCGCTCGCTCATGCCGCCCGCAGCCTCGATCTTTGCACGCGCCTCGGCAGGCAGAGACGAAAGATCGGCCGCGCTCGGCTTGTAACTTTCGGTTCGCACCGGTTCGCCCGCAATGACGCGGCCGTCCACCGTCGTCACGACTTCTATGGGCTTCGGCCAGAAAGCCGTGAGGCCGTTCCAGAAAATCAGGCCCAGAAAGGCCGTGATCATCAGCAAGCCAAGGGCCAGCGAACCTCCCATGGCCCAGACCATAGGTTCGCCGCGCGCCGTCAGGTCGCTTCCCTTGTGGCGGTTGACCGCCGCAATGCCTGTTGCCTTGGTGTTCATTTTCATCTCGCCGCCTACCATGTCGACCATTTGCGCCTCCATTACAGCTGCGCGGCGCGCTTGCGGAACCGTTGACGTACGATCTCTGCCAGCGTGTTGAGGATGAAGGTCATGACGAAGAGCACAAGACCGCAGAGGAAGAGCGTTCGATAGAGGCTCGAGTCCTTCACGGCTTCGGGCAGTTCGACGTTGATGTTGGCCGAGAGCGCACGCAATCCGCTGAAGAGGCTCCAGTTCGTGACGGGCGTGTTGCCCGTCGCCATGACGATGATCATGGTTTCACCGACGGCGCGGCCGAGACCGATCATGATGGCCGAGAAGATGCCGGAACCGGCCGTCGGCAAGATGACCCATGCGGCGGTCTGCCATTTCGTGGCGCCGCATCCCAGCGACGCCGAACGCAGATGTTCAGGCACGGCGCCCAGCGCGTCTTCCGCGATCGAATAGATGATCGGGATGACTGCGAAGGCAATGCCGAAGGCGGCGATCAACGTATTGCGCTGGACGTAGGTATCGACGATCCCGCCGCGCGCGTCGAAGCCTGTCTTGCCGAGCAGCATGGCGACGAGGCCCGCGACGACAAGAGCAACGACGGTGAAGGCGATCCACCGCACCAGTTCATAAGCGCCGGCGACGTGGTACTCGCGGCGGCGCAATCCGTCGCGATAGTTGCTGCCGAGCAGGCGCTTGCCGACGCCGAAGACGAGCATGAACGATAGCGGCAGGAGCAGCAGGAAGATGAAAGGCGCCGCCGAGCCTTCGCCCGAGGTCCAGGCCTTGAAATCGCCCGCGAAGAAAAGATGCTCCACCACCGGCCCGAGAGACATGGTGAGCCAGAGCCCCGCGAGAAGAGCGACGAAGAAAGCGACGAGCTTCGGCACGCCATCGAGGCGCAACGCCCAGGGCTGCGGCAGCAATTGCCACAGAAAGGATGCGCCGATAAGCGTCAACGGAATCACACCAAAGGCGATGACAACCGCGGCTATCCAGTTCTCAACGATGGGCGAGAGAACGAGCGCGACGACGAACCCGATCACGACCGAGGGAAGCGACGCCATCAGTTCCATCACCGGCTTCACCACGGCACGGATACGGAAGTGCATGAATTCGGCGGTGTAGATCGCGGCGAGAAGCGCGATCGGTACGGCGAATAGAAGCGAAAAAAAGGCGCCCTTGATGGTGCCGAAAATCAGCGGCACCAGTGAAAGCTTCGGCTCGAAGCTGTCGCTCGCGGCCGTCGACTGCCAGGCGTAGGTCGGCTCAGGGTAGCCTTCGTACCAGACCTTTCCGAAGAGCGACTGAATCGTCGTCTCGGGATGGGGCACGCTGAAAGACCAGAGCCGCACCGTGCCGTCATGCGAAATCGCAAGCGCGCCATCGTCGCGCGGCGCGAGGATGAGCGTCTCGACCTGCTGCTGCTTCACAGCGGCATCGGTCGGAAGCGTCAGAACGCGGCGCGCGGTCGTGCCGTGATAAAGGCCAATCTCGCCTTTTTCATCGGCGGCAACGAAGAGACGCGTCCGCTGGCTGACCGCGATACGCGTGATTGGAGCGCCAGTATTCGCGATGTCGTGGATCTTCGTCAGCACGATGCCATCGGTCGTACCGGTCGACTTGCGGTCGATCGCTGCCCAGATGGAGAGCGAGCCGTCGGAGCCGCCAACAATCAGCGAGTTCTCACCATTGAGATAGGCGAGCGCCGTCAGCGTGACGCCCTTGGGAAGGATGCGCGTCGTCTCGGCGAGATGGGCATGCGCCGGATCGCGCGTATCAAAGCGGTGAACCGTGCCGTCATGCGAAGCCACGATCGTGCGATCGCCGGCGGTGTTGAGGAGCAGCGCCGCAATATCGTCACCGGCAATCGAAGTCGGAATTTCAAGGCTCGACACGGTGGTCGACATCTCGCCAGTCATCATGTTGACCTGCGAGAAGCTCATGGAGAGGCGAACCGTGCCCTTCTCGTCGACGGTGACGAAGATCTGCACCGGACGCTCGCTGGTACCGCCGACGCGGTAGTCGATGAAACGGATGGGCGTCCCCGCGGGCGCAACCTGAACGGGATCGGCAAGCGTCAACTGGGGTTCGAGACGGCGCATCTGATTGCCGGGCACCGGCGTAAAAATCGCCTTGCCGTCGGTGAGGTCGCCGCCGGGCAGCTTGCGCAGGCCTTCGGGCACTGTTTGCGCAGGCAAAACCGATGACGCGATAAGGAGTTGGCCGACACGCACCGATCCATCGGGGAAGCCAAGTGCGATGTCGTCGCCCTTGAGTGTGCGCGCAAAGGCAGACGGCCGTTGACCCTTGAGATCGACGGAGGGCCCGTCGAAGCGCTCGCCGCTCGACGCCTGGAAGAGCATGAGCTGACCGCGTCGCAAAAGCTCGACGCCCATGGTCTGATATTCATCGAGGGTGGTCGACATGACGTCGCCGCCCGCGTCACCCAGCGCGTAGTGCTTTGCCGAAGTAACCTTGCCGTCGGAGAGAAGAGGCACGGCAACATAAACGAGATAGACCGCGATCATGAACACGGCGCCGATGACCGCAAAGCCGCCGATCGTGATGGCGCGCCCCGCAAACCGATCGGCCCAGATAACGGAGGCCTTGGTCTTTTTATCGCGCTTGTAGACGACGGAAGGGCGATTGCCTGCGCCGTCGGGTGCACTCGTCGCATCGGTCATGGCGGCTTCTGTCATGGCGGCGGTTTCGGGTTTCGCTCTCGGCGATTACGGCGCCGGTATAACGTCCCGGCGCGACAAAAGGGCTAAAATGGAAACTTGGAAAACGTAGAAGCCGACGGGAACACCCCGCCGGCTTCAATATCGCTTACTTCAGGCCGAGCTTCGCAAGTTCCTGCTGCGCGAAGATGTAAGGCAGCGGGAAGTAGCCGTCCTTCATGACGTCCTTCTGTCCGTCAAGCGACAGGACATAGTGAAGGAACTCGCCACGCGCCGGATCGAGCGGGGTCGACGGATTCTTGTTCACGTAGACGTAGAGGAAGCGGGTGATCGGATAGGTGCCGTGATAGGCGTTCGTCTGGTTCGCCTCGTAGCACTGACCATCGCGGCCGGAGACCTGAACGGCCTTCACGTCGGCCGTCTTGTAGCCGATGCCCGAATAGCCCATCGCGAACTTGTCGGCGGCGACGCCCTGCACAACGGCAGACGAGCCGGGCTGCTCTTTCACAGTGTCCTTAAAGTCGCCGTTCACCATCGCCACTTCCTTGAAGTAGCCATAGGTGCCCGAGGCCGAGTTACGGCCGAAGAGCGAGATCGGCTTCGAGGCCCATTCGCCCGTGAGACCGAGCTGGCCCCAGGTCGTGATTGCCGGAGAACCGGAGAGACGGCTCTTGGAGAAGATGCCGTCGATCTGCGTCAGCGAGAGGCAGGTCAGCGGATTGTCCTTGTTCACATAGACGGCGAGCGTGTCGACCGCGACGCGAACCTGAGTCGGCTTGTAACCGTACTTCGACTCGAAACTGTCGCTTTCAGCGGCCTTCATCGGGCGCGACATCGGGCCGAAGTGCGACGTGCCGGCGATCAGCGCGGGCGGAGCAGTCGACGAACCCTTACCCTCGATCTCGATCTGAACCGAAGGATACTTCGCCTTGTAGGCTTCAGCCCACAGGGCCATGACGTTGTTGAGCGTGTCGGAGCCGACAGACTTGAGGCTGCCGGAGACGCCGCTGACAGGCTGGTACGCCTGGTACCGGCTGTCGATATCGATCGCGAACGCGCTGGTGGCGGTGAGCGTAACCGCGAGCGCGCCCAGGAGAGCTTTTATGCGCTTCATTAGGGGTGACCTTCTTCAAGATAAAGCTTTGGCATGCGGCGGTAGCCCCGCCCCGTCAGCGTTCTTAAGTTGCCCCGATGAAGGCCATGCAACGGTTTGGTGACGTAATCGTGACAGAGCCCGCGAGACGCTCGGAAATGGCCCGATACCGGGCTGCGACGACGCCATGCCGCAGAAACATGGCCGACAATCGTGGCGCCATTGTCACACAGCTACGTTCGCAGGCGGGATTGTCAGACGGTGGAACGGGACTGCGCGTCGGCGATGGCAGGATCGAAAAACATGCCCATGCGCAGGCTGTCGGCGATGCGGAAGGCGCGCTCCATGAAGGCATCGGCAGTGGCGCCGGGGCAAACCTCGTCCACCGTCATGCGGAAGAGCGCGAGCCAGTGATCAAAATGCTCTGGCCTCACGGTCTTCAGGCGCATGTGAACCATCATGGGCTGGCCCTTGTAGCGGCCCGAGGTGAGCATGACCGACGACCAGAAATCGAACATCTTCAGGAGATGCGGCTCCCAGTCGGCGCCGATGGCACGCTCGAAGATGGGGCCGAGGACCGCATCGTCGCGTACCCGGCCGTAAAAGCTGCGAACGACCGTTTCGATCTGACGCTCATCCGTCAGCGCCGGCGGCAGGGTCCGGCGCCGCGCGCTGCCTTCATGTTCGTCCATC
>JAJXZC010000386.1 GCA_021780275.1 Pseudomonadota bacterium | reverse complement strand
GGACCGAACTTTACGTCGATCGCGAGAGGCTTCCGCAGAGCGACGAGGAGGGCTGGTATCACGCCGACCTCGTCGGGCTTCAGGCCGTCGGGACCGACGGGCGGGCCTATGGACGCGTCGTCGGAGTCGAGAATTTCGGCGCGGGCGACCTCCTCGAGATCGAGCGGCCGGAGGGCGGCGCGACGGTGCTTCTGCCTTTTACCGGGGACAATGTGCCCTCGGTCGAGATCGAGGCGGGACGGGTCGTGATCGATCCGCCGGGAGGGCTCTTCGACGAGGGGAGCGCGGACGGCGACGCGGAGGAGCGGCATGGCTGAGGCCTGGTCGGCGACGGTGCTGACGCTCTTCCCGGAGATGTTTCCGGGGCCGCTCGGGCTGTCGCTGGCGGGCCGGGCGCTCGAGGCCGGCAGCTGGCGGCTCGATGCGGTGGACATACGCGGCTTCGCGCATGACCGGCACCGCACGGTCGACGACACGCCTTCGGGCGGCGGTCCGGGCATGGTGATGCGGGCCGATGTGGTGGCGGCGGCGATCGATGCGGCGCATCCGCAAGGATCGTCGAAGCCATTGATTTATTTGAGTCCCCGGGGCGCGCCGCTGACGCAGGCGCGGGTCAGGGCTCTGGCGGCGGGACCGGGCGTCACGCTTCTGTGCGGGCGGTTCGAAGGACTCGACGAGCGGGTCATCGAGGCCCGAGCGATGGAAGAGGTGAGCCTCGGGGATTTCGTCCTGTCCGGGGGGGAGCCGGCGGCGCTGGCCCTTCTCGATGCGGCCGTGAGGCTTCTGCCGGGGGTCATGGGCAAGGAAGCCTCGGGCGAGGATGAGAGTTTCGAAAGCGGGCTTCTCGAATACCCGCATTACACGCGGCCCCAGAGTTTCGAGGGCCGCGAAATCCCGGCGGTCCTGACCTCCGGGGACCACGGCAAGATCAAGGCCTGGCGGCGTGCCATGGCCGAGGCGTTAACGAAAGAGCGGCGACCCGACCTCTGGCAGAAATTTCTCGAAAGAAAAGCCAAAGACAGTCGCCAGTGACAATGAAGTGTGATAGTGAAGCGCGCTTCCGGACGGGGTTATCCCCGAAATGGCCCATCCGGGCCCGGCGCCGGCGCCTTCAAGACCTGAGGTTAGACAGATGAATATCATTGAGCAGCTCGATCAGGAGCAGATGGGAACGCTCTCCGCCACGAAGGAGATCCCCGATTTCGCGCCCGGCGACACGCTGATCGTCAATGTGAAGGTTGTCGAAGGCGAGCGTTCGCGTCTGCAGGCCTATGAGGGCGTGTGCATCGCGCGCTCGGGCGGCGGCCTCAACGAGAACTTCACCGTCCGCAAGATTTCCTACGGCGAAGGCGTCGAGCGCGTCTTCCCGCTCTACAGCCCGCTGGTCGACTCGATCAAGGTCGTGCGCAAGGGCCGGGTGCGCCGCGCGAAGCTCTATTATCTGCGCGGCCGCCGCGGCAAGTCGGCCCGAATTGCCGAGAAGCAGGACAACAAAGCCCGCTCGCAAGAGAACGGCGCCGCCTGATTTCGTCGGCAGACGATTGGACGAGACGCAAGAAGCGGGCGGGGGCCAGACCCCGAGCCCGCTTTTCGCTTTTTTGGCCGCCGCACTCATCTGAATTGACGCCCCCACGGCGCGCCCGGCCGCAAGCCGACAAGGCCCCGTAAAAGGAGAAAGAAAATGGCTGCACCCCGCACCATGTACGACAAAATCTGGGATGCGCATCTCGTCGACATGCAGGAGGACGGCACCGGCCTTCTCTATATCGACCGCCACCTCGTACATGAAGTGACGAGCCCGCAGGCCTTCGAGGGTCTGCGCATGTCGGGCCGCAAGGTTCACGCGCCGGGAAAGACGCTCGCCGTCGCCGATCACAACGTGCCGACGACCGACCGCTCAAAAGGCATCGCGGATGAAGAGAGCCGCATCCAGGTCGAAACGCTCGAACACAATGCGAAGGATTTCGGCGTCGAATATCTGGAAATGAGCGACAAGCGACAGGGCATCGTCCATATCGTCGGTCCCGAGCAGGGCTTCACGCTGCCGGGCACGACGATCGTCTGCGGCGACAGCCACACCTCGACGCATGGCGCTTTCGGCGCGCTCGCCCATGGCATCGGCACGTCGGAGGTCGAGCATGTTCTCGCGACGCAGACGCTGATCCAGGCGAAGGCGAAGAACATGCGGATCAACGTCGTCGGCAAGGCGCCGGCGGGATTCACCGCCAAGGATATCGCGCTCGCCATCATCGGCCATATCGGCACGGCGGGCGGTACCGGCTATGTCGTCGAATATGCGGGCGAGGCGATCCGCGATCTGTCGATGGAAGGCCGCATGACCGTCTGCAACCTGACGATCGAGGCGGGCGCGCGCGCCGGCATGATCGCGCCGGACGAAAAGACCTTCGAATATTTCAAGGGCCGTCCCATGGCGCCGAAGGCCGAGAACTGGGAAAGGGCGGTCGCCTACTGGAAAACGCTGCCGTCGGATGAAGGTGCGCATTTCGACAAGGAAGTGAACATCGATATCGCCAATCTGCCGCCCATGATCACCTGGGGCACGAGCCCGGAAAACGTGATCCGCATCACCGACCGCATTCCCGATCCGGCGAACGCGGCCGACGAGGGCAAGCGTCATGCGATGGAGCGTGCGCTCGAATATATGGGCCTCAAGGCCGGCACGCCGATCACCGAGGTTCCGATCGACCGCGTGTTCATCGGTTCCTGCACCAATGGCCGCATCGAGGACCTGCGGGCGGCGGCGGCCATCGCGAAGGGAAGGAAGGTCGCCTCGACCGTCAATGCAATGGTCGTTCCGGGCTCCGGCCTCGTGAAGGAACAGGCGGAAGCCGAAGGCCTCGACAAGATCTTCCTCGAAGCGGGCTTTGAATGGCGCGAGCCCGGCTGCTCGATGTGCCTCGCGATGAATGCCGACAAGCTCGCTCCCGGCGAGCGTTGCGCCTCGACGTCGAACCGCAATTTCGAAGGCCGTCAGGGCCGCGGCGGACGCACGCATCTCGTCTCCCCCGCCATGGCGGCGGCGGCGGCGATCGCGGGCCATTTCGTCGATGTGCGAGAGATGAAGTGACCGCTTGAAGCCCCTCCCCCCTTGTGGGGAGGGGTTGGGGTGGGGGTACTTGATGTCCGACGAAGTCGGTCCAGATTGTCCTCCGCGACCCCCACCCGAGAAATCCGCTCTGCGGATTTCTCGACCTCCCCACAAGGGGGAGGTGAAGGGATGATGATGGCGAATAAAAATGCCCGGCGACTTCGAGCCGATCAGACGGATACGGAACGAAAGCTCTGGCTGAAATTGAGAGAACTGAGGGCAGAGGGATTTCATTTCAGACGACAGGCACCGATCGGAAAGTACATCGCAGACTTTGCGTGTCACTCATTCAATCTGGTGATTGAGGTCGACGGCGGACAGCACAATGAAGAAGACGGACTGAAGCGGGATGCAGAACGAACGGCGTGGCTTGAAGGCGAAGGCTGCAAGGTGCTCCGGTTTTGGAACAATGATGTATTGACGAATATCGAGGGCGTGGAAGAGACGATCAGGCGGGAATTGGGACTTATCTGATTTTTGCGAAGCGTCACCCCACCCCATCCCCCCCTTTGTGGGGGGCTAAGAAAGGCGATGGAAGACATGGACAAGTTCGACAAGCTCACGGGCGTCGCGGCGCCGATGCCGCTGATCAATATCGACACCGATATGATCATTCCGAAGCAGTTCCTGAAGACGATCAAGCGCACGGGGCTCGGCAAGAACCTCTTCGACGAGATGCGCTATGACGAGAAGGGCAACGAGAAGCCGGATTTCGTGCTCAACAAGCCGGCCTATCGCCATGCGCAGATCCTCGTCACGGGCGAGAATTTCGGCTGCGGCTCGTCGCGCGAGCACGCGCCCTGGGCGCTGCTCGACTTCGGCATCCGCTGCGTGATCGCGCCGAGCTTCGCCGACATCTTCTACAACAACTGCTTCCAGAACGGCATTCTGCCGATCGTGCTGCCGCAGTCGGATGTCGACAAGCTGATGGACGACGCGGAACGCGGCTCGAACGCGATCATCTCCGTCGATCTCGAAGCCCAGGAAATCCGCGGGCCCGACGGCGGCGTCATCAGGTTCGACATCGATCCCTTCCGCAAGCATTGCCTGCTCGAAGGGCTCGACGGCGTGGGCCTGACGCTCAAGAAGGTCGACACCATCGCGGGCTATGAAAAGCGCCACGCGGCGGAACAGCCCTGGCTTTGAGCGATACGTTACCTCTCCCCCGCAGGGGGAGAGGTCGGCTTGCGGAACGCAAGCCGGGTGAGGGGCTTCTTCGAAAGACTCTTTACGGGGCTCCCCCTCACCCAACCCTCTCCCCCAAGGGGAGAGGGCTAGAAAGATCGAAGTCAGCGAGAGAAGAATGACCAAGAAAATCCTGATCGTGGCGGGCGACGGCATCGGCCCGGAAGTCATGGGCGAAGTCGAGCGCGTCATCGGCTGGTATGCGAAGAACCGCAAGTTCGACGTCGCCGTCGAGCATGAGCTTGTCGGCGGCTGCTGCTACGACAAGCATGGCGTCGCGGTGACCGACGAAACCGTTGCGAAGGCCAAGGCGGCGGATGCGGTCTTCCTTGGCGCGGTCGGCGGACCGAAATGGGATAACGTGCCTTACGAGGGCCGACCGGAAGCGGGCCTGCTGCGGCTCAGGAAGGATCTCGAGCTTTTCGCCAATCTGAGACCCGCGCTCTGCTTCGCGGCGCTTGCCGATGCCTCGTCGCTGAAGCGCGAGATCGTCGAGGGTCTCGACATCATGATCGTGCGCGAGCTGACCGGCGGCGTCTATTTCGGCGAACCGAAGGAGATCGTCGATCTCGGAAACGGCGAGCGGCGCGGCGTCGACACCCAGGTCTATACAACGCATGAGATCCGCCGCATCGCGGAGGTCGCTTTCGATCTTGCGCGCAAGCGTTCGGGCCGCGTCATGTCGGTCGAAAAGCGCAACGTGATGAAGACGGGCGTTCTCTGGTTCGAGGAGGTGGCGAAGCTCCACAAGGAGAAGTTCTCCGACGTGAAGCTTGAGAACATGCTCGCCGACAATTGCGCCATGCAGCTCGTGCGCAATCCGAAGCAGTTCGACGTCATCGTCACCGACAATCTTTTCGGCGACGTGCTTTCCGACATCGCCTCGATGCTGACGGGCTCGCTCGGCATGCTGCCCTCGGCGTCGCTCGGCGCGAAGGATGCAAGCGGCAAGGCGAACGCCATGTACGAGCCGGTACACGGGAGCGCGCCCGACATCGCCGGCACGGGCGCCGCCAATCCGATCGCGTCCGTTCTCTCCTTCGCGATGGCGTTGCGCTACACCTTCGATCGCGGCGCCTGCGCCGACCTTCTCGAAAAGGCGGTCGACGCGGTGCTGGCGAAGGGTCTCAGGACCGGCGACATCATGCAGCCGGGCATGACGAAAATCGGGACGGTCGCGATGGGCGACGCGATCCTCAAGGAACTCGACCGGCTGAACGGGTAAGGCAAGCAAGGCCCTCACCCAGCCCTCTCCCAGAGGGAGAGGGGAGAGACGAGCAAGCTTGTTCCCCTTCCCTTCAGGGAAGGGGGCAGGGGGTTAGGTCTAGTGGCATTGGCGTGATAGAATTGCCCCGTGAGT
>JAJXZC010000118.1 GCA_021780275.1 Pseudomonadota bacterium | reverse complement strand
GCCGGTGAGGCCATCGGTGCGGGCTTCGTTGCGCGCCTTGGTCAGGTTCGACTGCAGCGTATTGAGCTCGCTCTTCGTCTCGTTCAGACGAAGCTCAAGCTCCTTGCTGCGCGTCTCCATATGCCGTGTCGCGGCGACGATCACGTCGACCACGCGGCGCACGTCGTTGGCGGTCGATTTGTTCGAAAGTTCCGCGCTCGCCTTGCGGACCGAGGTGCCGAGGGTGCTCGAGTCGCCTGCCGCTTCAGCGACGAGTTTCAGGATGTTGTCGACTTCGAGGTTCAGCTTGTCGCCCGCGTTGATCGCCGCGTCGGCAAGCGCCGCATGCGTGACGAAGCGCTGATGAAGATCGGCGGAAATCTTGTCGTCGATTTTCGCGCCTTCCTTCAGCTTGTTGTCGATTGCTTCGTTCAGATCGGCATCGTGGCCGGAGGCATAGCGAAACCAGATGTCGTAATTCTGCGGAAGCGGGGCGATACCGTGCCGGGCCATGAGCCCCAGGGCTTTCATGCTCCATTCGGTCGCCACGCCAATATCATCCGTATAAGTCACCGCAAAATCCTCATCCGGCCGCCTTTCCAGGAAGCGCAGCCCAAATCCATCGCCCGGTGAGATTAGGTTAACTTCGTTACGCGGGGGTAAACCGGACCCGAAAACCGGGGCTCCGGTTCCAATTGACGCAGCGGAAAGCCCTTGTGGCGGGCGGCAAAGGGGGGCTACGAGGTTTGCCCAATGTCATGTATATTTTTCCCAAATCGGCCTATCGCCAGCCAGCGCATGGCGGCAGAAGGCCCAAAAGGTACGCAACAGGAGGAATTCATGAGCTTGGCCGAATCTCAGGCCCAGGAGGCCGATGTGGGGGCCATTTCGGCCTCGATCCGCAATATTCTGGATCGGCAGAAAGCCGCGCATATCAAGGACGGCCCGCTCAGCGCGGAACGCCGCATCGAATGGCTCGACCGCTCGATAGCGCTCATCGTCGACAACCAGAAGGAAATCTGCGAGGCGCTGGCCTCCGATTTCGGGCATCGCAGCCATGAGCAGACCCTGCTCACGGACGTGATGGGCACGCTCGGGCCGCTGAAGCACGCCAAGAAGCATCTGCGCGACTGGATGAAGCCGGAAAAGCGCAAGGTGCAGTTCCCGCTGGGGCTTCTCGGCGCCAAGGCGCGGGTCGAGTATCAGCCGCTTGGCACGGTCGGCGTCATCAGCCCGTGGAACTTCCCGATCAATCTGACCTTCGCGCCGCTCGCGGGCGTTTTCGCCGCCGGCAACCGCGCGATGATCAAGCCGTCGGAATTCACGCCGGCGACGTCGGAACTCATGGCGCGCATGTTCCGCTCCGCCTTCGACGAGACGGAAGTGGCCGTCATCACCGGCGGCCCGGCTGTCGGCCAGGCGTTCAGCGGCCAGCCCTTCGATCATCTGATCTTTACGGGCGCGACCTCGATCGCCTATCACGTCATGCGCGCGGCGGCTCAACATCTCGTTCCGCTGACGCTGGAACTCGGCGGCAAGTCGCCGGTTATCGTGTCCAACAGCGCGAAGATCGACGAGGCGGCTGCCAAGATCCTGACCGGCAAGACGCTCAATGCGGGGCAGATCTGCCTCGCGCCGGACTATGTCTTCGTGCCGGAAGGCAAGGTGAATGAATTCGTCTCGGAAGCGACGAAGTCGGTCACCAAGATGTTCCCGACCATCAAGGACAACCCGGACTACACCTCGATCATCAACCAGCGTCATTACGACCGCATCAACGGCTATCTGGCCGATGCGAAGGCCAAGGGCGCGACGATTGTCGAGATCAATCCGGCCAATGAGGATTTCAGCCAGCAGCAGGCGCACAAGATTCCGCCGACGATCGTGCTGAACGCAACCGATGACATGAAGGTCATGCAGGACGAAATCTTCGGCCCCGTGCTGCCGGTGAAGTCCTACCGCGACGTCTCCGAAGTGCTGGGCTACATCAACGGCCACGACCGGCCGCTTGGCCTCTATTACTTCGGCGAGGATGCGAATGAGGAGCGCCGTGTGCTCGACCACACGACCTCGGGCGGCGTGACGGTCAATGACGTCATCATGCATGTCTCGATGGAAGACCTGCCTTTCGGCGGCGTCGGCCCGAGCGGCATGGGCTCCTATCACGGCATCGACGGGTTCCGCACCTTCAGCCACAAGAAGGCGATCTACACGCAGTCCAAGGCCAAGATGGTGGTGGAGATGTTCCGCGCGCCTTACGGCCCCAAGGTGCGCAAGATGCTCGCGTCTCAGATCAAGAAGTAGATCCGGCCCCAAGGTCGATACGTATGTGAAAGGGCGGCCTTCGAGCCGCCCTTTTCACCACGGCTCCAAGGAAGAGGCTCTCCGTGAAACATGTTGCCGCCAGGCTCGCCGTCGCCCTCGTCTTCATCGGCCTTGTGGCATGTGGCGAGGAATCGAAACTCCCGGCCGCTGCCGGCTACGGTCCCAAGCCGACCTTGCCGCAACCGCAATCAAGCTCCCTGCCGACCGTGAATATCGCGACTGCCATAGGCTGGCCCGATGGCGGGGCACCGAAGCCCGCGGCCGGGCTTGCCGTCAGCGCATTCGCGCGCGACCTCGATCATCCACGCTGGCTTTTCGTGCTTCCCAATGGCGACGTGCTTGTCTCCGAAACCAATGGGCCGGCGCGGCCCGACGACAGCAAGGGGGTCACGGGCTGGGTCGCGGGCGTCGTCATGAAAATGGCCGGAGCCGGCACGCCGAGCGCCAATCGCATCACGCTGTTGCGCGACACGAACGGGGATGGCGTGGCGGATATGCGGAGCGTCTTTCTGAAAGACCTCAATTCGCCCTTCGGCATGGCGCTGGTTGGCAACGACCTCTATGTCGCCAATAGCGATGCGCTGATGCGGTTTCCCTACAAGACGGGGGAGACGGCGATCGGCGAGCCGGGTGCCAAGGTCGTCGATCTTCCCGCAGGGCCTATCAATCACCACTGGACGAAGAATGTCATCGCGAGCCCGGACGGCAAGCGTCTCTACGTCACGGTCGGCTCGAACAGCAATGTCGGCGAGAACGGGCTCGACAAGGAAGAGGGCCGGGCGGCCATTTACGAGGTCGATGTCGCGACGGGCAAGGCGCGCATCTTCGCCTCAGGTCTGCGCAATCCCGTCGGGATGGATTGGGAGCCACGGACCGGCGCGCTCTGGACGGCGGTCAATGAGCGCGACGAGATCGGCAACGATCTCGTTCCCGACTATATGACCTCGGTGAAGGATGGCGCCTTTTACGGCTGGCCCTATGTCTATTACGGCGAACATGTCGATGCCCGCGTAACGCCCCAGAACCCCGAACTGGTGGCGCGGGCCATCGCGCCCGACTACGCCCTCGGGAGCCATACGGCGTCGCTCGGCCTCCATTTCTATCGCGGCGCTCTGCTGCCGCCGCATTTCAAGGGCGGCGCCTTCATCGGCCAGCATGGTTCGTGGAACCGCAAGCCGCTGAGCGGCTACAAGGTGATCTTCGTGGCCTTCGAGGACGGAAAACCCGTCGGGATGCCCGAGGACGTGCTGACGGGCTTCGTCAATGAGGATGGCGACGCTCTTGGCCGCCCGGCGGGCGTTGTCGAAGACAAGGCGGGCGCGCTGCTCGTCGCGGACGATGTGGGCAACATCGTCTGGCGGGTGACGCCCGCTGCCAAATGAGGCCAAAGAAAAAGGCGGCTCTTGCGAGCCGCCTTTTTTATTCCGGAAGGAACGGGATCTCAGGCCTCTTGCGCCTCGATCTCGATGACCTCGTCGATCTCTTCGACATTGTCGTTTTCCTCGATCTCTTCGTCCTCAATGTCCTTCGCGCCCTTCTTCGGCAGCTTCACGACATTGAGCATGAAGGCGGGGATGTGGTCGCCAAAGCTCAGAACCTTCGGGCCGTCATCGTCATCGCGGCGACCGCGTCCGCGACCGCGCTCGTGACGCTGTTCCTGGCGCGGCTCGGCGCGGGGCTGCTCATGGCGACGCACGGGCTCGGGATGTTCGATGTGTTCGACCGTCTCGGCCACGAGTTCCGCGACAGGGTCGGCGGGCGGCAGGGCCTCGGAGTCGAGGATGGGTTCGGGCTTGCTGCGCGGCTTGGCGCGAGAGCGGCGCGGCTTGCGCTCGGGCGCCGTAGCGGGCTCGGCGGCGGTTTCCGCTTCAACGGCGACCTCGCCACCGGCGGCGGGCAGGGCCGTCAGCTCATGCACGGGGATCGCGTTGCCAATGAGCTTTTCGATCTGTGCGAGATATTTGCCATCCTCGCGCGTCAGCAGTGTATAGGCGATGCCGGACTTGCCCGCGCGGCCCGTGCGGCCGATGCGGTGGACGTAGTCTTCGGAATGGGTCGGGATATCGAAGTTGAAGACGTGGCTCACATCCGGGATGTCGAGGCCGCGGGCTGCAACGTCGCTCGCCACGAGTAGGCGGATATTGCCGGCGCGGAAACCGTCCAGCGTTTTCGTTCGCGTCGACTGGTCGAGATCGCCATGCAGCGCGCCGACCGAGAAGCCGTGACGCTCCAGCGACTTCGCGACGATCGAGACGTCGCGCTTGCGGTTGCAGAAGATGATGGCATTCTTGCAGTTCTCGTCGCGGATCAGGCTGCGCAGCATGTCGCGCTTGCCTTCGCGGGTCGTCTTGACGATCGCCTGCGTGATCGTGGCATTGGCCGAAGCCGGGCGGGAGACTTCGATGCGTTCCGGGTTCTGCAGGAAGGTATCGGTGAGCCGCTGGATTTCGGGCGGCATGGTCGCGGAGAAGAAGAGGGTCTGGCGCGTGAAGGGGATCTTCTTGCAGATCTCCTCGATGTCCGGGATGAAGCCCATGTCCAGCATGCGGTCGGCTTCGTCGATGACGAGGATCTGCACGCCGGTGAGCAGCACCTTGCCGCGTCCGCAATGGTCGAGCAGGCGGCCCGGCGTCGCGATCAGAACGTCGACGCCACGGTCGAGCTTCTTTTCCTGATCGCCGAAGGAGACGCCGCCGATGAGCAGCGCCATGGAGAGCTTGTGGTACTTGCCGTATTTCTCGAAATTCTCGGCCACCTGGGCGGCGAGTTCGCGGGTCGGCTCAAGGATGAGAGAGCGGGGCATGCGCGCTCTGGCGCGTCCGCGCGACAGCTTCTCGATCATCGGCAGCGTGAAGGACGCCGTCTTGCCGGTGCCGGTCTGCGCGATGCCGAGCACATCCCGGCCAGCAAGCACGAAGGGAATGGCTTGCGCCTGAATGGGGGTCGGTTCGGTGTAACCGGTTTCGGCTACCGCTTTAAGCACTTCGGCCCCGAGGCCGAGTTCGTCAAATGTCATATAATGAGGCCTGTTCTACCATGTACATGCTGCCCGATGGTGGCCCACTTCGAGGGCCCGTGGACGCTTTGTCTTAGGGGGCAGCGTCTTTGCGCGTCGTTCCGCGGCCGCGCGGTCCGCAATTCCACGCAATACATAGGGATTAACAGGCTTTTGTCAATCGCGGCTCGGCCCGGGAGCCAGCCTATAGCCTAAAGCCCGCCGCCAAATGGCGAGATATTGGTGTTCTGTGGCGGAAACATCGCAGCGAGGAGGGATTGCATGGCCGAGCGATATGCGCTGTCGCCAGGGCCGGTTACCGCGTCGCCGGAGAGCGCGCCGCGCGTGATCAGGC
>JAJXZC010000632.1 GCA_021780275.1 Pseudomonadota bacterium | reverse complement strand
CGAGATCGCGTGCTGGAAATTCCGCCAGGCGGGCGGATGGCCGGCCAAGGCGGGGCGGAAAGGCGACAGTCATCGCCTTCGCCGATAACTCAACTGGCGGTGAGTTAGAATGGTCGGAGTGAGAGTCCGACAACCTGGCGTCCGGCGATGTCCCGGTCTTACTTTAATATCGCAAAAAAACCTAGTAAATCCGTGTAGGTTGTATTCCATTGTCCGAAATCATCCAATATGATCCGACTTCAATTGTAAGACCGATTGTAAGACTGGAGCGGGCGGGATGGCCGAAGCAAAGCGCACGAAGCACAAGCTCTCTGCCCGCGAGGCGGCGACAACGAAGCCCGGGCGGTACGGCGACGGCGCCGGCTTGTATCTCGTCGTTTCGCCTTTGGGCGGCCGAAAATGGGTTTACCGCTTCACCTTCGCCGGCAAGGTTTCAGAGATGGGGCTTGGCGCTGCGAATGCGGTGTCGCTCGCGGCCGCTCGCCGAAAGGCCGAAGCGGCCGCCGAATTGATTGCGGCGGGGGGAAATCCGATCGAGGCGAAGCGCAACGCGAGGGCGCAAGATGAAATTCCGACCTTCGGCGATTTGGCGACGGAATTGATCGCGACCAGAGAGGCGGGCTGGCGGAACGAGAAGCACAAGGATCAATGGCGTTCGTCGCTCGAAACCTATGCAAGGCCGCTCTGGAAAAGGCGAGTTGATGCGATTGGCGTCAGCGACGTGCTCGCAGTGCTAAAGCCTATCTGGACCAAGAAACCCGAAACCGCATCGCGCGTTCGGGGGAGGATTGAAGCGGTGCTTGACGCGGCCAAGGCACAGGGTCATCGGTCCGGCGAAAATCCCGCCGCATGGCGGGGCCACCTTTCTCACCTTCTCCCGAAGCGGCCGAAGCTCTCGCGCGGCCATCATGCCGCGTTGCCCTATGCCGACGTTCCAGCGTTCATCGAGCGCCTTCGCCAGAAGGACAACACTGCCGGCAACGCGTTGGAATTCGCGATCCTGACGGCGACGCGTTCGGCCGAGGTCTATGGCGCGCGCTGGTCCGAAATCGACATGGGCGCGAAAGTCTGGACGATTCCGGCGGATCGGATGAAGGCCGGCAAGGAGCACCGCGTTCCGCTCTCGACGCGAGCGATGGCGATCCTCAAGACGCTCGATAAAAACAAGACGTCCGAATTCGTCTTTGAAAGCCCGAGGGGCAAGCGTCCGCTTTCGCACATTGCGATGGCGAAGGTTATCGCGCGCATGGGCGTCGAAGGCGCAACGCCGCACGGGTTTCGTAGCTCGTTTCGCGATTGGGCCGGCAACGAAACGCATTTTCCGCGCGAGGTTGCGGAGGCGGCGCTCGCGCATACGGTCGGCGATAAGGCGGAACAGGCTTACCGGCGTGGCGACGCATTGGAAAAGCGCAGGGCGTTGATGGACGCTTGGGCGACCTTTTGCGAGCCGCGCACGGCGTCAAATGTCGTGCCGCTCAAAAAGGTCGGCGGCAGCGCTTAATTCTGACGCGCAGGGATAGGCCGGCCAGCCGACAAGCCGAACACGCACCTTCGGTTTCCCTGCGTCCATCCGGTGCAGTGCGGGGTGCGCGCGATGGTACGCAAAAAGTGCGGGCCGAAGTTCTCCGAGAAGGGATTGCCGTTCGCTCTCCCGACGGATGAATTGAATGAGTTGATCGAAGCGTACGGGCATTTTGAGACGCGCTCCGGCGCGCTCGATGAGTTGGAGCCCGGTTCATACGTGAAAATGCTTGTACGCAAGGCAAACGCTCGCGAAGAGGCGGCGCAGCGCGAACTTAGTGAGATATTCTGGAACTGGCGCGATGTTCGCCAGGACGTCGCGGAAATCGACGCGGCGCTGAAAACCATGGGCACCGAGGAAGAAACACGGGCGATCCGCAATAAGCTATTTAGACTTTCCGCCATGGCTCTTCGGTCTCTTGGACGCGCGCCGGTGAGTGGCCGATCATTTGAAAATTTCGTCGGCGACAGGAGCGGAGCTAAGATGCGGGACGCCAAAACGGAGGAAGCAGAGCAAAGGAAGAGTATCCTTCGCGCATCTGGCCTCGATATTGAAGGAATTGCCTCGTCACGAAAATGGGCCGACGCAGAGCAAGCAAGGTTTGCTGAATTGTGCAAGGCCAGCCAGTTACGACCGGTGTCAGGAAAGACGATTCAGCGATACGCGTTGGGCATTCTTGAAGATCGCCGCAAATCGTCGGGACATTCTTGAAGAATGACGCGAAACCGCGGTTCGTCTTGCAGACAAACCCGGACGCAGGAATATTATGCATGTCGCCTCTAGAACAAGGAAGGCGACATGAGCGAATTATCCAACTTTCAGCCCGGCAAACGTGCTTATCGAATCAAGGAAGCCGTTCGCGCCACAGGCATATCACGGGCGAAATTTTACACATTGATGCAAGAGGGCAAGTTGCGGACCGTGAAGGTCGGCGGCTCACGCCTTATTCCTGCCGACGCGCTGGAAGCTTTGATCGCGGAGGGCTGCTGATATGCCCTCCACAAGAGAACGCCCGGCCCCGCGCGCGAACGCGGAGAACCGGGCAGGCCTCAATACCAACGCGACATACAATATCACGCCTACGGCCGAATGCGATACAGCACATGCGGTTGCCTGCGTTTCCGCGCGCTTTCGCCTTCCCGTCCATCTTGCGCGGCTGATCTGCCAGCTTGCCGTCGGCGGGAGGCTCGCATGAATGGCAATATCGACTTTGACGCCATCAACGCGTCGGCGCTGGCGGCGATCGATCCCAAGGACGGAGCGCGCGAGCCGGTCGATAAATGGGATGCGGCGGACGCGGCGGCGGAATGGGCGGACCTTCCGGCATTGCGCAAGGCTGCGAACAGTCACGCCAAGCCGTTCGAGCCCGGCCCGGCGTTCCTGTCTTACGGTCCTTACGGGATGACGGCCAAGGGTTTGACGGTCGAAGTAGAGAAGGGGCAACGCGAAAACAAAACAAAGGAAAACATCTGGATATGCGCGCCATTCGAAATCGTGGGATTTTGCCGCGATCCGCAAGGGCGCGAGTGGGGCAAGTTTCTGCGCTGGCGCGATCCTGACGGGCGGGTCCATAACCGCCATGTCGCGGATTCGGCATTGCAGGGCGAGCCAGCGGCGATTTGCGCGCCGCTGGCTTCCGATGGGCTGCGGATCAATCGAGCGCGGCAACGCGACTTCGCCAGCTACCTTTCCGGGTCGACCGTCACGCGCCGCGTCACCACGGTATTCAAGACCGGCTGGCATGACATAGGCGGGCAATCGGTTTTCGTCCTGCCGGAAATCACCATTGGGCCACACGGTTCCGAAACCGTCATTCTCGACGGCGAGGCGCATGGGCCCTATGAGGCGCGCGGATCGCTTGCGGATTGGCGGGAAGGCGTCGGCAGGCTCGCCAGCGGCCATGCCCTGCCGGTCCTCGCCATTTCAGCGGCGCTGGCCGGGCCGCTGTTGCATCTGGCCGGACAGGAAGGCGGCGGCGTCAATTTCTTCGGCCAATCGAGCCGGGGCAAGACAACGCTGTTGCAGATGGCGGCCAGCATATGGGGGCGCGGCGCTTCGCCGGGCTTTGTCCGCGCCTGGCGCGCGACCGCAAACGGGCTTGAGGGCGCGGCGGCCAGCGCCAGCGATACGGCGCTCATTCTCGACGAACTGGGCCAGGTGGACGCGCGAGACGCTGCGGCGGCGCTCTACAGCCTGAGCAATGGGGCGGGCAAGGCGCGGGCGGCGCGCGACGGATCGTTGCGCGATCCGAAAAGCTGGCGCGTCATCGTCCTGTCTACCGGCGAACTGCCGACCGAGACAAAGCTGCTGGAAGATCGCGGCAGGAGGGCGCGGGCGGGCCAGCTAGTCCGTATGCTGGATATTCCCTGTGAACGCGCGTTCGGGGTGTTCGATCATGCTGGCGATGACGGCGACGCGGCAAAGCTTTCCAAAGCTTTTAGGACTGCCGCAACATCGGCCTATGGCACGGCCGGCCCCGAGCTCGTACGCCGGATCATTCTGGAAGCCGTCACGGGCGATGACATTCGCGCAAGCATCGCTGATTTCGTGGCGGCGCACGTTCCCGCCAAATCGGACGGGCAGATAGACCGCGCCGCGCAACGTCTGGGCCTGATTGCGGTTGCGGGCGAACTGGCGACGCTGCTGGGCGTGACGCCTTGGCAGGCTGGCGAAGCGACTGCCGCGGCGGCATGGGCGCTCGCCAAGTGGATCGACGGGCGCGGGGGGACGGAACCGGCCGAAGTTCGACAAGCCGTCGGGCAAGTTCGGTTCTTCATCGAACAGCATGGCGAAGCTCGATTCGAGCCGTTGGACGATCCCGAGGCGCGGCCAGTTGCCAACCGTGCCGGCTGGCGCAAGGGCGCGGGCGCCTCGCGCGAATGGATGATCCCTCCCGAAACTTGGAGGGCGGAAGTCTGCGCCGGTCTCGACGCCAAGATGGTCGCGCGCGTGCTGGGCGAACGCGGCATGGTCGCCCGTGCGTCGGATGGTAATCAGCAAGTGAGAAAGATAGCAGGCGCACCCAAGCGGGTGTTTGTCGTCACGTCCTCCATCTTTGATGGTTGCTCCTATGAGGGCTGATCTTGCCGAGAGGCTGCGCGTCACGCTC
Organism: Pseudomonadota bacterium; assembly: GCA_021780275.1. Next base: position 1,023 of record JAJXZC010000632.1, on the reverse strand, counting down.
CGGGGGAAATCTACAGCCGAAAGTGGCGTTACGGGCGTAACAGGCGTAACCGGCCGCTTCGGTTACGCCTTAAAAAACCCAGAGTTACGCCAGTTACGCCAGTTACGTGTCGAAAACAGCAATTCGGGAAAAGGTGTTCTCAGCGGCGTAACCGGGGCCGTAACCGCGCCGCTCAAATCGGGTGACGCCGACATTCACGCCGCGATAGACGAACGGGCGGGCATGGCGGCCGATAGTGTTCCGACCGTCTATCTCGACGCATGGGCGGTGTTGAACTGCCAGCGGCCGGCCCCGGTGTCGGATGCGACATGGCGGCAGGCGCTCGATGACGGCGGCCTATTTCTCGACGCCTGGGGCAAAGAAGCGACCGAATGGGAATGGTTGGCGAGCGACCTGTTCGACGTTCCGACTGTAGGTAAGCCCGGCGGCCTGATATGGCGCATGGGCGGCCGGACTGTAGAGGCGTTTGGACCGGAGCACGCCCGGTTCGATGACGGCGAATGGTTCGACCGGAAAGCCAGCGAATGATGACGCCCGCTCAATTACGCGCGGCGCGCGCGCTGCTTGGCTGGACCGCAGTCGACCTAATGGCGAAATCGGGCATATCCCGTCACGCCATCGGCAAAATTGAGGCTGGGCGAACCTCGCCGCAACGAAAGACGCTCGCTCGCATCGTCGGCGCGCTGCGATCCGGCGGTGTCGAATTCACCGACGGTGGCGTACGGCTGCGATGACGCGACATTTTGGAATTTTGACAGACATACGCGCGCGCGAGGGGTTGCGCGGCCGCGCCGCTCGAAATCGTTAACCCGGCCAAGCGCATCGCCTCGCAAAGTGCGGGCCGTGTCCGACGGTGAGCATGCGCTCGCCAATTGTAAGACCGGATGTAAGACCGTCCAGACCGGTGGCGGAAGAACTCTTTTACAACCAATCGCTTGGCGCAAAAAATGGTCGGAGTGAGAGGATTCGAACCTCCGACCCCCTCGTCCCGAACGAGGTGCGCTACCAGACTGCGCTACACTC
>JAJXZC010000175.1 GCA_021780275.1 Pseudomonadota bacterium | reverse complement strand
CGGCGTGGAAGCGTCCGGCGCGTGTCCGCGCGCCGGCGCTTCAAGCCGCCAGAGCGGCGTGAAGAAGAAGATCGAAAGCCAGAGAACGATCATGAGGCCGACGGGGACCAGCACCGCGTCGAGCGGACCGAGCCAGCGGATCAGATAGCCCGTCGCCAGGGCTCCGATCGGGCCGCCGCCCATGTTGCCGAGCTGGAAAGCGGAAATGAGGCGGGCGCGCATGTGGGCGCTTGCCGATTCCTGCACCACCGCGCGCGACTGGCTCATGGATATGCCGGCGGCAAGCCCCCAGCACAGCGACAGCCCATCGACGACATAGATCGGCATTCCGAAATGCATGAGTACCATGACGCATGAGCCCATGCACATGGCGAGCATCATGGCGCGGCCCTGACGGCGGATGGGGCGCAGACGGCTCAGCGTGAAGGAGGAGATGCCGATGCCGCCGAAGAAGCACATATTGATGAGGGCGATTTCGGGCGAACTTCCGTGATAGACGTCGCGTACCATGATCGGGAACAGCACCATGAAGACGCCCATGAAGAGGATGCCCGACATGAACATCATCATGACGACGGGACGGAGCCGGTCGCTTTCCCACAGAACGATGAGACCTTCCCGGATCTCGTGAAGCTGCGAGCGCCGGACGCCGACGCTCGTGGGCGGCGAGAGCGAGAGCTTCGAGGTGGTGTAGGAAGCGAGGCCGAGAAGCAGGCTCTGCAAGGCAAAGAGCGAGGGCGCGCCGACGAAGACCGCCGTGCCGCCGATGACGAAGCCGCCGACCTGGCCGAGGAACTGACCGCTGAGGGCGAGCGCCACGGCGCGCTGGATATTTCCCTTGAGGCTGCGGATGGCGACGCGCGTCAGCATCGCGTCGCGCGTCGGCATGACGTAAGCGCCGAGAATGCCGAGCACGACACCGAAACCGAGCATCAGCTCATAGGTGAGGTGGCCGCCATAGATGAGCGCGCCGAGGAGCAGCGGCGGCACCATCTGCATCATCTGGAGGCGGCGCAAGTGGCTTCTCAGTTCCATCCGGTCGGCCAGCGCGCCGCCGAAAAGCGTCAGGATCAGCATCGGCAGCATCATCATCGTCTGGGCGATGCCGACACGGTCGGAACTCTCGTGAAGGACGATGGTGATGATCCATGGGAACATGACGCCCTGGATGCCTGCGGAGATGAAGTAGAGCCAGATTCCGCCCATATACCAGGCGAGATCGTTGTGCCCCCCGCTTTCCGCGCCTTCCTCGTCCGCCGTTCCCCCGGCCGTGTCCATGTGACGCTTTCCCGCGCCCTGACCGGACGCCACTCGTTTGTTATCCGCGCTTCCGACGCTGTGAGCCGGCACGGTTAACTTCAATATACCACGACGATTGCGGGGTCTCGTCGCGGCGATCGGTCATATGAATTTTTTTTGACGCACGTGTCGTAAATCCGGAGTTTCAGCATCCGTTAAGCGGCATGCGGCGATAACTGGGCGAGTTGATCCGCAGGCGGCATTCCGCCGAAACCAGTTCAGAGTCCAGGATGACGATACCAACAGCCCGCCATCTCGCCGAGCCGGTCGTCCCGCTTGCCCCCGAAATCACCTGCTCGGAGGTCTTCGATCGGCTGCTCGCGGAGCCGTCGCTCCTGAACATTCCCGTGGTTGATCGGGGGCGCGCGGTCGGCATTGTCGGCAGGCAGGATTTTCTGCTGGTCTTCGTCAGGCTTTACGGACGCGAACTCTTCGGACGTCAGCCCATCTCCGTACTGATGAACTCGGCGCCGGTCGTCGTCCGTGCCGAGGCGACCTGCGAGGAAATCAACGCGCTGCTCTTCGGGCCCGTCGAAACGGCACCACTGCAGGGCTTCATTGTGGAAGATGCCGGGCGCTATATCGGTCTCGGTTCGGCGGCGAGGCTGATGCGCGTGATGGCGGAGCTGACGGCGCGGCGCGCCGAGGAACTGGAAGAACAGCGCCGCCGCGCCGAGGCCGCAAGCGAGAGCAAGACCCAGTTTCTAGCCGGCATGAGTCATGAGCTGCGCACGCCGCTCAATGCGATCATCGGTTTCGCCGACCTGATCCGGCTGGAGCTGTTCGGTCCCATCAAGCCGAAGCGCTATCTCGAATATGCGCGCGACATCCATGGCAGCGGCGTTCATCTGCTCAACATGATCAACGAGCTTCTGGATATGGCGAAGATCGAGGCCGGCCGGTTCGATCTGCATGAGGCGGTTCTTTGTCCGGCGGAGGTCGGCGATGAGGTCATCCGCATGTTGCGCCAGTCGATCCAGACGGCGCGCGTCACGCTCGACCTCGACATACCCAAAGACCTGCCCCCTATCCGCGCGGATGAACAGCAGATAAGGCGGATTCTGGTCAACCTCCTGTCCAACGCGATCAAGTTCACGCCCGCGGGCGGTCACATCACGCTCTCGGCGCGTCTGCTGGCCGACGGGTCCTTCGAGGTGATGGTGGCGGATACCGGCATCGGCATTCCGGCCGACAAGCTCGACAAGGTGCTGGAGCCCTTCGAACAGGTCGAAAATTCCTTCACGCGCAGCCGCGCCGGCACGGGGCTCGGCCTCCCGCTCACCAAGGCGATGGTCGAGGCGCATGGCGGCCGCTTCATGCTCGAGAGCGAACTCGGCAGGGGAACGAGGGTCCACGCGATTCTGCCTCCGGGCCGCGTGGTGCGCGAGACGCAGACCGACGCGGCCTGACCGGGCCTGCCTGCTTCCGGAAATCAGACGTCAGATTCCGGCTGCCGTTCCGGCACCGGCCCGGACCGACCGCGGCCGGCCGGAGAGGAGGATGTCATGACTCTGGATGATGAAGTCCGCCTCGGCCTGAAGCTGTGCGCGGATCAGACCGATCGCGAACCTGTTCTCCGGCGCTTCACCGGCGGCTGGCTGGGCCTCACTCGATCCGATCGCTTCGAGCGTGTTTCTGATGTCGTTCAATCGATCGGCGATCAGAGCGTCGACGCGCGAGGGTGGAAGCCAGGACGCGAATTTGATCACGAACAGGAATTCCGATCTCAGGCGCTGCTTCCCCTTATATGACATGAGTGCGTCGAGGCACACCTTCCGTCCGGCGTCCATCAGCTACACCAATTATTTCGGTGGTGGCTGGGCGAACAAGTACAACGACCGCGACTTCGCCGCGGCGAGTGTCTCCTACTCGTTCTGACGAGCCGCGCAGGGAGCGCTCCGTCCGGTCATCGCGCCGGGCGGAGCGTTTCGCCCCTTCATCGCGGACTTTCTCCGGCATAGCGCGCTCGGGCGGATCATCTGGCCGGAGCGGTATTGCTCGATCGCGTGCCCGATCCAGCCCGCCGTGCGTCCCAGCACGAAGACCGAAAGACCCGCGCCGGGCAGCATGCGCAGCGTCGCCCCGAGCGCGCCGATCGCGAAATCGATGCTTGGTTTCAACCCGCCAGCGTCCTCCATCACATCGAGGATGCGCTGCGAGCGCAGGAAGGCCGGGTCGTCGCCATGGCTTTCCTTCATCATGCGCAAGAGAGTGACCGCGCGCGGATCGCCGTCCGGGTAAAGCGGATGGCCGAAGCCCGGAACCGGGTCGCCGTTGCGCAGGCGATGCAGCACAGCATCCTCGAGGTCCTGGCGGTGCGCCATGTCGGTGAGGAAGCTTTCGACGCGATTTGTGAAGGCGCCGTGCCGGGGGCCTTGCGCGGCGCAGATGCCAGCCTGAACGGCGGCGTAAAGTAGAGCGTGTGTCCGGGAATTGGAAAAAGGCGTCCCTGATTCAAGCATTTTTTGAAAGGCATGGGGCGCCTTCTCCGGATGAAGATTGTGCCTGCTGGACCTATCTGCCATATGCTGGTCCAAACGCGTTTTTTCGATATGTGACGATGTGCAACCATGCGATTCGCTGCGATATCGAAAGCGATCTTGGTAATATCTCGGCTCCGACGCTTGTTGTAAGCTGGAAAGGAGACGTAATCGCCCATCCGACCGGGTCCGTGGTTGCAGCAGAGAGAATTTGCGGCGCCCGGTTGGAAATGTTTCATGGCGGTTCTCATATGACTCTATTGGATGATCCAAAGTTTTTTGATGTGATGACGACGTTTCTGGAGGAGGTCGGCGCGAAATGACGGTGCAGGTCGGGGCCCGGGAGATAGCGACGGAGACCTGGTCCGCATTGCGGCGGGAAGCCCTGATGGATGACTGCGTTCCGGAGCTTGCTGAGCGTCATGTTCTTTCGCGCATGACATTCGGGATGGCGTTGTCGTCGCTGCTTTGCAAGGCCATGGACGACGGTCCGGTTTCGGCGATGAATATGGCGAGTATGTTGTCAGACGCTTATGCGGAAGAGCCCGATCTCGTTCTTGCGGCTGCAACCGACCTGGAGGCCATCGTATCTCGCGACGCTGCGGTCCAGGGCCCTCTTGTCCCGTACCTGTTCTTCAAGGGTTTCAAGGCGCTCCAGATTTACCGAGTGTCGAATTTCTACTGGCGCCGGGGGCGCATCAACTTGGCCGAGTATATTAGAAGCCGGATCTCTGAGGCGTTCGCGGTAGATATTCATCCGTCAGCGCTGATTGGATCTGGAATTATGTTCGATCATGCGACGGGAATTGTGATTGGTGCCAAGTCGTTCGTCGAGGACGGCGTGACAATTCTGCAGGATGTCACCATTGGCGCCCTGCCAGGTGAAGAGGGGGCTGGCTCTCCTCATATTGCCGGTGGGGTTCTCATCGGCGCCGGTGCCAAAGTTTTAGGGCCCATCGATGTTGGATATGGGGCACGGATCGGCGCGGGAAGTGTCGTTCTTGATCGGGTTGAACCTCATACGACGGTAGTCGGCAATCCAGCGCGTGCAACTGGCAAGTTGCGCACCGGGGTTTTGCCGGCTGAAAGCGTCGACCATATTGGGGGATGAGATCTGATGCCGGGCCATGCTGCATTGATCGGCATCCCCGGTGTGGATCGGGCCATTGGCTTTTCCGCTCTTATGCCAGATGGCGTCGCGGTGGCTGAGGCTTGTCCCGCCGACTGGCTTTGTCCTGTTGATCCGTTTGAAGAGGAGTTTATCAAGAGGGCCTGCGCCAAGCGGAGTCGGGAATTCCGGGCTGGGAGAGCGTGCGCGCGGCGTGCGGTGTGTGAGATTGGCGTTGGTCTGCAACCCATGTTGCGCCCGTGCCCGCGACGCAGCGCACGGTGAAGGCGGATGCGTTGAGCTCATGATCGGCGCAGAGAATGAGGGCCGCGCGGATGAGGTCGGCGGCGCGCCGGTCGCCGAAAGTCAGTGTACGGGCGAGTATCTCGTGCACGGGTTCGGCTGACGGCGCGACGCCGGCAATCACGCCCGCGACAAAGCGCAGGAGGCGCGCGCCCGTCGCGGCGAGGCCGCGATCGGTCATGTTGTAGATCGCCGGTTCGTCGAGGGCCGCGAGCGGCAGCAGCGCAAGGCAGCGATCGATGCGCGGAATGGCGGAGAGATCGGCGGATAGCCGCTCCACCGTTGGCGACGGCGTGGGGAGCGCATCGCGCGTGAAGGGCTGAATGTCGCGGCAGCCCCACAGAAGGGCGGCGACCTGCTCGAGGCTCGAATTACGCGCGAGCGCCGTCGCGTCCGAACCCCGGTAATAGAGCCGTCCCTCCGAAATCAGCGTGATCACGGAATCGAGAACCGGCGTGCCGCCGAAATTGGCGATGCTCG
>JAJXZC010000116.1 GCA_021780275.1 Pseudomonadota bacterium | reverse complement strand
CATGGAGAGGTTTCCCTCGTCGGCAAGGGTGGCCTATCTCTGGCCAGGCGCCAGCCTGGACGCCATCGCCAGGTTGAAGCGAGATGGCGTCACGGTCATTCGCGAGCAGTTCAACTGCCATACCGGCGCCGCGAAGGAAATTCTGGACGAGGCCTATCATCGGCTCGGCGCCCCTGCCGCGCACACGATCACCGAAAGCGTAGTCGACGCGGAACGCCAAATCCTCCACGCGGTCGATTATGTTTTCTGCCCCGGACCAAACGTGTCCAAGTCGCTGACCCAAAACGGAGTCGAGGCGGCGAAACTGCTGAGGGCGAGCTACGGATGGGATCCGGCGCGCCTCGCGGCGGGCCGTCGGACCATACCGGCTGGCGAGGGAATCACGTTTGTCTTCGTCGGTTCACTGTGCGTGCGCAAAGGCGTTCATCTGCTTCTCGACTACTGGGCGCGCAGCGGCGTCAAGGGCCGGCTCGTCCTGGTGGGAGAGATGGAGCCGGTCATCAGAGAGCGATGCGGGCGCCTGCTGGCTCGCGATGATGTCGTCGTGATGGACTATTCGCGCGATGTGGGCGCGCTCTATCGCACCGCCGACGCCTTCGTATTTCCGACGCTCGAAGAGGGAAGTCCTTTGGTTGTATACGAAGCTTGCGGTTCCGGGCTTCCCATTGTGACGACGCATATGGGCGCGGGAGAACTGGTGCGTCCGCAACGCGAGGGCATGATCGTCGACGCCTATGACGCGCTGGGCTGGATCGAGGCTCTGCGCGCCTTGGCGGAGGATCGGGATTTGCGCGAAAGGCTTTCGCATTCCGCCCGCAGGCGCGCGCAAGAGTTTGTTTGGCCACTGGTGGCGACCCGACGACGAGAGCAGATGGAGGCGTGTCTCGCCGATCGGCCGGCGCGGAGCCCACGGCTTGCAGAGTCGGAAGCTCTGTCATGAGACCCAACGGGAATTCCGCACTGGCGAAGCTCGCCATCTTTATCGTCGCCTACCGCAATCCGGAGGACGTCGCCCGCTGCCTGCAATCGCTTGCCAGTTCAAGTTGGGAGGATTTTTCGGTCTTCATCTGCGAGAACGGAGGCGCCGCGGCCTTCGCGCAGCTCGCCGACAAGCTGTTTCAAACGGATGGCGGTTTGGAGCGGGTCCAACGTGGAGACGCCGAGCAACTTGATTGGCCGGGCGGGCGGATCGCCCGAGTGGTCATGGGTCAACTGCGCGGCAGGCCGATTGCGGTCAGGCTCGGGCTCTGCGTCGATAATCTCGGCTACGGCGGCGGAGTCAACGCCTGGCTTGAGCGCCTTCTCGATCGCGAGGGCTGGGAGGCTGCGCTGGTGCTCAATCCCGATACGGAAATGAGCCAGAATGGTTTGTTCGAGTTATGGAAAAAGGCCCAACAGGGATACGATATGGTTGGGCCGACGCTGGTCTTCAGCTCGGCGCCCGATCGTCTCATCAATTGCGGGCTGCGCTGGTCCGTCAATACCGGCCGCGTAACGGCGGTGGGCAGGAATTTGCCGGCCGACCGAGCGCCGTCGAGAGCGGTTCTGGCGAGCGTGGACGCCGTGAGCGGCGCCTGCGTCCTGGCCACGAGGGCTTATATCGAAGCAGTGGGTCTGATGGCCGAGGATTATTTCCTTTACATGGAAGATCTCGATTGGGGACGGCGTGGCGAGCGCGGGCGCATTGGCTTCGCAGAAAAGGCTGTGGTGCGACATATCGGGGGAACAACCATTGGTTCGTCCGTGGATCCCGGCCAGCAGTCGCCGTTATCAGTGTATCTCTCCGCGCGCAACAGCATCCTCTACTCGCGGCGGCACGCTGGCGCGCGCTGGCTGTTGCATCTCGCCACGCAAATCGCCTACGCGACACGCTTCGCGCTAATCGGCGCGACGGTCTCGGCCCGGCTCACGTTGCAGGGATTGTTGGACGGCGTCAAAGGAAAGACGGGTCGGCCCGATCCTTCCTTGTGGGCGTGATTGCCGAGGCGCATGACGCCGGACGGTCGCTCTCATCCTGCTTGAGCCGCCCTCTTGCGCAATCGGCGTTTGAGCTCCTGCATGAGCGGCGTCAACCATCGCGCATGTTGGACGTAGCGGGTCGTCATGCCGACCGCCGATCGCAGCGCGTTCACCGCCAGCGGCTTCAGCCGAGGCGCGAAGATATACACGACGGTCTCCTCGACGGAGGCGTTGGACAAATGCTCCTTATAGGCGGCGTCGCCGATCCCGAAGTCGAACTGGCGCAGGTCCGAAGCCTCGGCGACGATCATGTCCATCGCTTCCATTAGAAGATACATGCCGGGCGAGTAATCCGCATAGGCCGGATCGAAAGCCAGGTAAGTGCTCACGAAGACGCCGTTGCGCAGCGAACCTATCCAGAAGGCGCAGGGCTTGCCGTCGATCATAACCACAAATGCCCGCAGCCTGCCCTGCCGGGCTTCGAACGCGAGCCGACTTTCGATGAACGGAGCCCGGGCGAAACCGACTCCGATTCCTCGCTGATAAGAGGTTTTCGTCACTTCCTCCGCGAGGTCGATCAGTTTGGGAAGTTCGTCGAGCGTTTGGAATCGTTTGATTGAGACGTCGCGAAAGCTCCGCTTCAGCTTGGACGCGCGTTGGCGTTGCCGATACTGCGCGCTTTTTGAAAACTGGGTCGATGGGGGATGGGAGTCGCCTGTCACATCACGAAATCTATGAATGACGGGTTTCATTGTCGGGTCCGAGCAGAACCACGAAGGCAGCGAGCCTGCCGCCGCCACCAACGGAGATCGAACGTCGAGCGATTCCAGCATGGCGGCGTCCGCCTCGCCGGCGCCGAGCGCAGCGATGATCCCCGAGACGAGCGCCCGCGAGGTTTCCGCCGAGATCTCGCCTAGCGCTCCGCCATGCATGATGCGCAGAATGCGCAGGCTGGGGGCGGCCAGCGTCTTATAGCCCGCCTTGATTGTAATGTTTCCGGCATCGATCCGACCGGCGAGCAGCGCGCGCGGCGTTTCGTCCTCGAACAGGACGAGCACATGCGGGCGCAGGCAGCCATCGATGTGGTCGGTGACAAAAAGATAGAAGTCGAAGTCGCAGTCGCCGCCGGGCTGGCAGGCGGCCCAGAAGTCACGGAAGGGTTCGATCGCCTCCCGGGTGCGCAGCACCTGCAAGCGGTATCGACTTACGGCTCCCGCATTCGCCGTCTCGCGTCGCGTTGCGCTCGGGGCCTCACCGACGAATGAGGCTGCTTCTCCGCCCGCCGGTCCGACGCTCCGAACAATTTCGAGACGGGTCATGGGCGTCGGTGCTCCAGCGCGAAGTGAGTAGACCGGTTATATTCAGCTCCTGAGCCTTGGCGGCGGGGTCCGCCAGGCGCTCGGAGCAATAGGTGGCGCGCCGAAACAGCGCTTTGTAGCGCATCTTCAGGCGGCGATAAGGAAGGACGATGGGATTGGCGGTGACGACGCCGCAAGTGGTGGGGACAGGCAGGCGAACGCGCCATTTCCGAACCATGTAATTATACGCGGCGACGTAATCCGAGCCGAGCCGCAACTGAGCCTTTGCATTGTGGATCAGGGGCAAGTCGAGGACATAGGCCGCTCGTCCTTGACGCTCCGCCTCGAGCGCGATGTCCGTTCCGTAGAGATGGAAACCGGGCAGACCCGGATCGAACAGCACTCCCGTTCGGTTGCGGACAATGAGAACCATCTCATCGCAGCTCGTAACGCGCGCCGGCGCGCTAAGCGGAGCGCCAAAAAATCCGCCAGTTTCGTGGAACAGCGGAGCAAGGGAATTGTCCCAGGCGCGCCCGACGAAGGCTCCGGCCCGCGTCACGCCGAAGACGCCCACGACGGCCCAATCCGGCTTCGTCCGATTGAGTCGCGCAATCTCGCGTTCTAGCCGCTCGAACCAGCCCTCGGGGAAAAAGATGTCGCAGTGGGCGAAGACCAAAATCTCGGCGGTGGCCGATTTCATCGCGTCCGCATAGGCCGCCGACGCGCTCGCGCGATTCCAGAGCACCGTGAGTTGCGCCGCGCCGCTGGCGATCGCCGGGGAACGGCGGAGATCCTGCTCGAGCCTGCCGAGGTCGCTGGTGCGCGCGCAAGTGTAAACGTGAAGGTCATGCGTCATCCAGGCTCCCTTGCTCCGAATCTGCGCGGCCACGACGCGCTGCGCCGCCCGTCCGCGGGCCGGCCCGGCGGCGTCGCCAGATCGTCGGCCGATAAGCGCGACCGCGGTTGTTTAAAAAAGATCTTCGCCACCGGCTCTACAGACCCTCGAAAAGACCGAATGAATCCTGCGCGCCCTCACGTCTACGCAAACAACTGATAATTCACGCTTTACTCAACCGCAAAGAGCGAACGTCGCGCCTAATTAAATACCATATTATATATAGCGCAATCAACGAAAATCTGATTATATAATCGAGCCTGGGCGAAGGCGAACGAAACCGGAGCGTGGCGGCGGGATCGGAAATGACGTCAAGCAGGCTGCGACTGCGGATGGACGGGGCGGGTAGAGGACAGGCGGCGACGAGATCGAACGCCAGCGCGATCGGACTGCTGATGCTCTCGTTGGCGATCCCGTCGACACTGACATTCTATATCGGCGGCACCAAGTTCTACGCCGCGCGTCTTGTCGTTGCGATTTTACTGATGCCGGCATTGGCGAAGCTCTTCGCACGAGGACGCCGCCTGATCGCCTGCGACGCGCTGACGACTTCCGCGTCCTTCTGGATGGTCGCCGCGATAGTTATTGCGGGGCAATACGAGTTTCTGTCGTCGTCGCTCGCCGTGGTGCTGGAATTCTGGGGCGGATATCTCGTCGCGCGCGGATTCGTATTCGGCCGCCCGGCCGTCGACGTCTTTCTCCGTTATCTGAAGCTCGTCCTGGTGATCGCCGTCGCGGCAGGACTTTTGGATCATTTGGCCGGGCGTTTGGTCCTCAACAGCATAATTGGCCCTCTGGTCGGGGAGCCGTTGGGTTGGGAGCCCGAATACCGCTCCGGCCTGATACGGGCCATGTCGATCTTTCCGCATCCCATTCTTTACGGCGCCTTCTGCGCGGCGACCGGCGCGATTTTTCTTTACGCGCGCCAATGGCCCTTCGTGGGTCTCAGCTTTTTCGGCTGCCTGACGGCGATGTCGTCGGCGCCGATGCTGGCGTTTTTCATCGTATTGGCGGTTTATAGTTATGATTCCGTTCTTCACCAGCAAACTTGGCGTTGGAAGGGCTTTGTCGCGGGCATCGTAGCTGGTTTCGCCTTTATTTTTGCGGTGACCCAACACCCAGTCTCTTGGGTTATCGCTCACCTCACTCTGGATCCCTCGACAGGCTATTTCCGCCAGGCGACATGGGACCGGGCCTTTTACAACATTGGGCTTTCACCTCTCACCGGCTACGGGTTCGGCGACATCGTTCATGATGACCCCGCCGAACAGGATTTTTTTGACAATGCTTCGGTAGACGCCGTCTGGCTGGTTCTGGCGTTGAGGTTCGGTTTGCCGGTCATCCCGCCGCTTCTCCTGGCCTGCCTCAGCTCTTATTTCGGCGACGGGCCAGTTCGTTCCTCGGCGCGCAACCCTTCGCTTCGAACGGGCTTCACTCTGGCGATCTGGATCCTGATGATTACGGGCCTGACCGTGCACTACTGGAATACGATGTGGCTCTTCTGGGGCGTTTGCCTCGG
>JAJXZC010000002.1:2132-5677 GCA_021780275.1 Pseudomonadota bacterium | reverse complement strand
GTTCGGCAGCTTGCCGTAACCCGCTTCGAGCTTGCGCACATCCTTGAGCTTGAGCTGCTTAACGACATCGCCGACCCAGCCCGAACCGAAGCTTTCCCACGCGAGCATATCGACGCCGCGTGCACCCAACAGCGACCAGAGCGCCATTTCAACGGCACCGGTGTCGGACGCAGGCACGATGCCGATTCGATAGTCGGCGGGCACGCCGAGAACGGCGCGGGTCTTTTCGATGGCTTCCGCCAGACGCGCCTTGCCCGGCTTGGAGCGATGGCTCCGACCGAGAATTGCTTTTTCGAGATTTGCGAGGTTCCAGCCGGGGCGCTTGGCGCAGGGGCCGGAGGAGAAGCACGGATTTGCCGGACGTGTGCCGGGACGCTCTTGCGCGGTCATGTTGTCTATCCTTCCAGATAGTAGCCTCCCGGTGGGGGGAGGTGGCCCGCAGCCGATATAGGCTGAGCCGCTTCGTCTGTCAAATGACGTTTTGTCTCGCCCGCCGGAAGCCCCGCAGGTAACCAAAATGTAAGGATTCTGGTGATTTCCCGGAAAGCCCGGCTGGGCCAACCTGTCCGCCGGACCAACCACTGACAAAGCAGACGAGCCCGACTATGCCCAAGATCGAACGCCGCTTTTTCCGCGATGCCTGGGAACTGACCAAACCCTATTGGCAATCCGAGGAGAAATGGAGCGCCTGGGCGCTCGCCATCGGGATCGTCGTGCTCAACCTCTTTCAGGTCTATCTGAACGTCTGGCTGAACCAGTGGTACGGCAAATTCTATAACGCGCTACAGGACTACAATCAGGCGCTCTTCTTCCGCGAACTCTGGATCTTCTGCATCTTTGCGATCGTCTATCTCACGACCGCACTCGTCACCTTCTATGTGACCCAGATGCTGACGATCCGCTGGCGGCGCTGGCTGACGGACGAATATGTCGGGCGCTGGCTCGCCAACAATACCTATTACCGCATGCAGTTGACGGGCGAGACGGACAACCCCGACCAGCGTATCTCCGACGACCTGCGTCTTTTCACCGGACAGATTCTCGGGCTGTCGGTCGGGCTGCTGAGCTCCGTCGTGACCTTCTGCTCTTTCTTCTTCATTCTCTGGACGCTTTCAGGTTCGCTCACCATTCCGCTGGGTTCGCTCGGCTCCATCACCATTCCTGGCTATGCCGCCATCGGCGCCATTATCTACGCGGGCATCGGCACATGGGCGACGGTGAAGATCGGCCGCCCGCTGATCGGCCTTACCTTTAGCCAACAGCGCTATGAAGCCGACTTCCGCTACAGCCTGGTGCGCCTGCGTGAAAATTCCGAAAGCGTCGCCTTCTACAAGGGCGAGCCGCACGAACGCGATGTGCTGAACCTGCGCTTCGACAGCGTCTTTGCAAATTTCGTCGCGCTTTTAAAACGGCGCATGAAGCTCATCATCATGACGGCGGGCTATTCACAGATCGCCATCATCGTGCCCTATCTCGTCGCCGCGCCGAAATTCTTCAGCAAGGCGATCCAGCTTGGGGGCGTGCAACAGATCGCCAATTCATTTGATCAGGTGCAGACCTCGCTGTCCTTCATCGTCAATTCCTATGAAGACATTGCGACGCTGCAGGCGGTGATGGCTCGTCTGACGCAATTCGCACATCGCGCCGCTGAACTCGATGCTTTCGAACCGGAAATCAAATTCGACAAAAAGTCGAGCGGCGGTCTTTCGGTAGGCCTCGATCTCGACCTGCCGAATGGCGCACCGCTGCGCCCCGGTCTGCATCTGGAAGTGCCGCAAGCAAAGAGCCTGCTGGTGATGGGCCCCTCGGGCGCAGGCAAATCGACATTGCTGCGCGCGATCTCCGGCCTCTGGCCTTTCGGCAAGGGACATATCTCGACCTCAGCGAAACGGCCTCTGTTCCTGCCGCAGAAACCTTACATCCCGCTAGGCTCGCTGCGCGCCGCCCTGCTCTACCCCTACAAGCCCGAAGGCGTGACGGACGCACAGGTGAAAGAAGCGCTTGCGACAGTAGGACTTGGCAATCTGGCTGACGAACTCGACGCCGAAGACAACTGGTCGCAACGCCTCTCCGTCGGCGAGCAGCAACGCCTCGCCTTCTGCCGCATATTGTTGCAGAAGCCCGACATGATCTTCATCGACGAAGGCACGGCGGCGCTCGACGAAGACGCCGAGGCGGCGCTCTATCGCCTGCTCGATCATCTGAGCCCGAGACCCACCGTCGTCTCCGTCGGCCATCGCTCGACGCTGAGACAACTTCACGACGAGGTCTTCAATATAGAGGCCGAGCCTGCGGCGGCGTAAGCGTCAGAGCGAAATCTCGCCCTTCATGTAGTCGGCGCAACGTCCGCGCATGATGACGCGCTCGCCTGCATGGGTGCACCAGAGCGTGCCGCCGCGCGATGAAATCTGGCGCGCGACGAGATCGGGTTTGCCGGTCTTCTTCGCCCAGTAAGGCACGGTGACACAATGGGCCGAACCCGTGACCGGGTCCTCATCGATGCCCTTGGCGGGCGCAAACATGCGGCTAACGAAATCGATGCCCGAACCTTCCGCGCCTGCCGCCGTGCAGATCGTCGCCTCGCCCTTGCGCGACAGCTGAAAGCGCTTGAGCGACGCCATGTCGGGCGCGAGCGCGGCGATGTCATCCGCACTGTCGAAGACCACCATGATGAAATTCTCCGTCTTCATGGCGATGAGCGGCTTCGCGCCGAGAATGTCGCCCAGATGATCTGGCATAGGGCATGGCTTGGGCATGTTGATGGGGAAATCCATCGCCAGCTTGTCACCTTCGCGCGTGACGGTGAGGCGACCGCTTTTCGTCTCGAAATGGATTTCAGGCGCGGCGTGACCGAGATGAGTAAAAAGCACATGGGCGGACGCCAGCGTCGCGTGACCGCAAAGCGGCACCTCGACGGCAGGGGTGAACCAGCGCAAGCGATAGATGTCATCTTCGGGAACGATGAAGGCGGTCTCGGAAAGATTGTTCTCCGCCGCAATGGTCTGCATCAGCTCGTCGGAGAGAAAGGCGTCCAGAGGCACGACGGCGGCCGGATTGCCCTCGAAGGGACGTTCGGCAAAGGCGTCGACCTGAAACAGCTGGGCTTTCATCTTTCGCTCCTATTGTATCGATACAATCTGCAGATATTGTCTGGTTACGGTAATCTAGGAATGACAAAAATAAATACAATCATTACATTGTCACCATGACAATTTCACTCGCCGACTTCATCAAGGCCAGGCCCCGTCCGGGGCCGCGCTATCGCGCCATTGCGGATGCGATTGCCGAGGCTATCGCCTTGGGCGAATTGCCGCCCGGCGAAAGGCTGCCGCCAATGCGCGACCTCGCCTGGCAGCTCGGCGTCACCACCGGCACCGTGGCGCGCGCCTATGCGCTCGGCGTCTCGCGCCAGCAGCTGGCGAGCGAAGTGGGGCGCGGCACATTCGTGCATATGACGACACCGCCGACAAGCGCCCCTGCGCTCGCCATGCCAGCGCCCGCAATCAAAGCAACGCAAACATCCGACCTTATTGTGATGAAGGCAA
>JAJXZC010000002.1:0-2122 GCA_021780275.1 Pseudomonadota bacterium | reverse complement strand
TTGAGCCCCATGCCGCGCAGCGCTTCGGCGAGGCAGCAGATTTGGTCGACCGCGCTGGCCCAGCTCTGTGCTTGCCAGGAGCCGCCGCGCTTGGCCCACAGGAACGGACGCTCGCCGCCGAGACGATGGCGATGCTGGCGGAGGATGGCGCGTCGCGCTTTGGCTATCTGCCAGCAGGCGGCGCGGCAAGGCATCGGGAGGCAGGCGCCAAATGGATGAGCGTCAAAGACTATGCCCCCTCGCCTGCCGACGTGATCCTCACCTCGGGCGCGCAACAGGCGATCCTCGCCGCGATCCTCGCGACGACGAAGCCCGGCGACACGATCCTCACCGAAGCGCTGACCTATCACGCGATCACCGCGCAGGCGCTGATGCTCGACCGCCGCGTCGCGCCAGTCGAAATGGACGAAGACGGCTTGATCCCGGAAGCACTCGCCAGGGCCGCACGCGCGACGCATGCGAAAGTGCTCTTCACCGTGCCAACGCTGCACAACCCGACGACGGTCACGATGAGCGCCAAGCGCCGCGAAGCCATCGCTGAAGTGGCGGCGGCGCAGAAGATCACGATCATCGAAGACGACATCTATGCGAACCTGATGGAGGAGCGCCCGCTGCCGCTGGCACATCTGCTGCCCGCGCAATGCTGGTACATCAACAGCCTGTCGAAAGCACTCGCCACGGGCCTGCGCACCGCCTATCTCGTGCCGCCGTGCGCGTTCCACGAGAGCGCCCGCGCCATCGTGCATGGGCTCGGCCAGACATTGCCGCCGCTCGTTGCCGATCTCTCGACACGCGTCATCGAAAACGGCAGCGCTGCTGTCCTTATTGAACGACAAAGAAAGGAAATCGCGGCGCGCAACGCCATTGCCGACAGGACTTTGGGCAACGCGCGGCGTCGCCAGAACCCTGCGGCCCTGCATCTCTGGCTCGCCCTGCCTGAGCACTGGCGGGCGACAGCCTTCGTCGAAGCAGCACGACTGCGCGGTGTATCGATTGCGGCAGGCGAGGAATTCATGGTGGGTCACCCCGATCAGGCCTCGCGTCATGTGCGTCTCTGTTTAGGTGAAACACACATTCGTGCCGAACTGGAACAGGGTCTTGAAATCGTCACTAAACTGACGAGTGAAAGCCCGATCAAACCGCAATCGCTCGCCTGAATGAATTTCAGCTAAAATGATCGTTGCGGCATAAGCATTCTTTCATCTTCACGAAAGATTGCCGCGAAGAACGATTCGGTAAAGTCCTCCCGATGTGCTATGATATTCGCTTAGGAGGTCGCTATGGGATCGAAGGCACCATTCAAGACGCGCGTGTTGATACGCCATGCCTGGCCGGATGAAGGTCCGGCACTGTCTGAACTCGCCCTCGAAGCCAAGGCCCATTGGGGATACGACCGCGAATTTCTCGAACTCTGCCGCGAAGAGCTGACGATCACGCGTGAACGCATCGCACGCGAACGCATTCGCGTCGCTGAGGTGAATGGCAAGGTGGCGGGCTTTGCGTCTGTTGCCGTCGGCATCGGCAAGGCGGACCTCTGCGATCTCTTCGTCCATCCCGACTACATCGGCAGAGGCGTCGGCCAGATCCTCGCCAATGACACGCTGCTCTATATCTGCCGCCACGGCATTCCGCTCGTGCAGGTCGAAGCCGATCCCAATGCGACGGACTTCTATGCGCGACAGGGCTTCATCCAATGTGGCGAAGTCCCGTCGGGATCGATCCCCAACCGCAAACTCCCGCTGATGGAAATGCGTTTCTAGTTTTCCGTTTCGTCAAGACGCAATGTATGCGCGTGGTAGAGCGGCCCGTGACCCTTGCCGAAACCGGGGGCCGAACGGATCGCCTCCTCGACATAGTCTCGCGCGACGTCGACCGCATCGCGAAGCGGCGCGCCCTGCGCCATGAGCGCGGCAATGGCGGAAGCAAGCGTGCAGCCCGTGCCATGCGTATGCGGCGTGTCTATGCGCGGGCCGGACATGACCTCGATCATCTCCTGCGTCGCCAGCACATCGTAAATCGTGTCGCCCGGCATGTGACCGCCCTTGAGCAGCACGGCATCACAGCCAAGACCGAGCAGCGCGTCGGCAGCTGCCTTCTGCTGATCGAGCGTCTCGATCTTGCG
>JAJXZC010000046.1 GCA_021780275.1 Pseudomonadota bacterium | reverse complement strand
ATCATAGACGCGCTGCCAGGACCAGAGCGTCATCGCGGTGATGTTCTTGCCGGCGGGACTATCGAGATCGTCATCCATCAGCGCGCCAAGCTCGCTCGCGGGCGCCGCGGCGGCGACGCCAAGCAGCGTCAGCTCCGGCGCATAGCTCTTGGCGATGAGGCCGGTGAAAAGCGCCGCATGGCCGCCCTGCGAATGGCCCCAGACGACATAGCGGTTGCCGCCGCCCGCACCCGGCATCGTCCGCGCGACGCGCACGCTGTCGACGACAGCGCGCGCCTCGCTCAATCCGACGAGATAGGGATGTGGCCCCGGCGTGCCGAGGCCGGGATAATCCGTCGCCGCGACGACATAGCCGTCGCGCACCATGGTCCGCAGGCCCTGCACCTGCTGAAAGAAGAAGAGCGCGAGCGAGGGCGCGCAATGCGGCACGATGCCGGTCGTCGGATGCGCCCAGGCGACGATCGGCCGGCCCCCCGGCGGCGGCGCACCTTGCGGCACGATAACGACGCCGGACACGAGGATGGGCTTGCTGTCGAAGCTCGTCGAGCGATAAAGCACCCGCCAAGCGGCGGCGCCGAGCGGCGCGCCCGCCATCGCCTGCGAGCGGACCAGCGTGCCGGGCTTGCCGATCGCGTCGACGCGGGGCGCATCATAGAAGGTGCTTTGCGCCGCGGCCGGCGCGCTGAGCAAAGCGAGCGCGACAAGCAGCCACGCGCGGCGCATTAGAGGCCGTAGAGAATTTTGAGGCTGCCGCTCATGCGCAGCGCGATGCTGACGCCGTTCTGCAGCAGAGAGACGTGATCGAGCTTGGCGGAATCGAGATGGCCGACCATGCGGAAGCCGTCTTTCAACGGCCGCGTCAATCGCTTGTTCGCCGTGGCAATCAGCTTTTGATAGATTTGCTGATACAGGATTTTCGCCTGCCGCAACCGATCGACGAGATCGGCATTGCCGCTCGCTTGCGCCATCGCCTCGGCTTTCGCCGCGGCGGCCGCAAGATCGGGAAACTGCAAGGTCTGCGTGTCGGGATCGACCAGCGGCGTCGCCGACAGATAAAACCATGTGCCGGCATCCGGCGCATTGTTCTCCTTTTTGGCGATTTTCAAGCCGATGATGATCTTGCCGTTCGACGGATAGATTTTGACATCGCGCAGCGCGACATTGCCGTTCAAGGAAGCGGCCGCCGCGGCTTTGATCGTCTGAGCCAGGAAGTCGTAGCCGATTTCGACCGGCAGGATGACATCGAACTTGCCCGGCGCGGCCACATCGCGGCCGAGCGGCGGCAGCGGCGTCGCCGCGACCGGCACCGGCGCGGCGCCCACCGAAGTCGCGGCATTGCCCTGCAATTCGAGCGCGCCCCACAACACGCGGCGATCGGCGCGCACGCCGGCGAAGGCGGCGCTCTGCGGCGTCAATTGCAGCCAGACCGGCGGCGCGTCGGCAAGTTTGATCGGCTCGAAGGCATGGCGCCAGGCGGTCGCCGCCTTGCCGCGCAGATCGAGCCGGCGCACCGCCTCGGCGGCGCGGGCTCGCACCCGCGCGAGCTGTTCACGAATACGCGGCTCGACATAGCGGGCGAGCGGAATATCGCGGCCGAGCACATGAAGCACCGGCGGCTCGGTCCAATGATAAGCATCGCTCAAGTGAAGATCGAGCGACCAGTCGCGCCGCAGCTCCGGCCGCGCCTCCGCTTCGACGACAACACCAGCCTCCGCCGCGCCGTGAATGCGCCGCGTGAACCGGTTCGCGCCCTGCCCGCTCACCGCGCCATAGATCGGCGTCGAGCCGATGATCGCATCGCCGCGGCCATAAAGCGAAACGGGCCCGGTGCGCTCGATAGCGCCCTCGATGTCGCAATTCGCCCTGACGCGAAAGAACAGCACGCGCCGGTGAACGCATTGGATGCGCTCGTCGAAGGTCGCAAGCCGCCGCGGCACGTCGCGCTCGACCGCGCTCGCAAGCGCCGGAATGCCGAATTCGATGCTCGCGGAAACATGCGACGGCGTGACAAAGGGCGCCGGTTTGTCAGGACTGACCGGCGGCGCCTCGTCGGCGCGGCCGGAATTACACAAAAACGTTACAAAAAGAAGCGCAGCCCCTGCGCGACGATACGCTGCAATTTTGCTCATCGCCTCGCTCCGCGTCCAACGCCCGCGCAGTTAATCCGTCCCACCGCATCCGGTTGCTGGCTTTGCGTCGAACTGGTGAGCCGTCCATCTCCCCATTCAGGATAAGTAGATTTGATCATTTGTCACGCGGCGAGACGTGAGGTGCCAGCAAGCCAGGCTCCCCTTCCATCAATTTATCAAGATTGAGCAATGCGCTCACTAGGGCTAGCCGCGCCCTGCGCAGATTTACGCCGGACAGCCGTTCGGTCTGACCGGCGGCCGCCAGAAATTCGTCCAGCATGTCGGGGCAATTTCTGACCAATTCGAGGAAATGATCGCCCGAAGGGGCGTTTTGCCCGGAAAACCAGTTCTTGACAGTCCGTTCTCCAGCGCCAGTCCAACGTGCAACCACTTTAATTGCAGACGAACGCTCTCCCAAGGATCGGCGCAGGACGCGCGTCACAAGCAGAGCGAAACGACCGTCCTGCCGGAGTCTTTTCGGCAAAACCTTGCCCTTCTGGGGAAAAGACATTTCGACCTCCAGCCGCTTCAATGACGCTGACGCGCGGTAAGCGCCAATTCCGGTGACGATGGTTGAGATCGAATGGTGGCAAGTTTGCATGGCGCCCGTGCGAACGGGAGCATCAGCCATAGGCGGATTCGTGCAGTTGCTTATGTGCGGATGTCGACGGATTTGCAGGAGTTCTCTCCAGAAAATCAGCTTGCAGCGATCATGGATTATGCCGCGCAGCGCGGCTTCGAAGTTATTAGAGTCTATGACGACGCCGGAAGAAGTGGCTTAAGGGCTGACAATCGACCTGGCCACCGGCGCCTTATGGCCGAGATTGAATCTGGCCGCGCTGATTTTGAAGCGGTCATCATCTATGACATCAGCCGCTGGGGACGTTTCCAGGATGCTGATGAGCCGGCCTATTATGAGCACATATGCTCACGATCCGGTATCCAACTCCACTATTGCGCTGAGCAATTCGAGAACGACGGAAGTCTGACTTCAAACGTCGTCAAGTCGATTAAGCGATTAATGGCCGGAGAGTTTAGTCGAGAGCTTTCGAAAAAAGTTTCTGACGGTCAGGCTCTGTTGATCAAGAAGGGCTTTCGGCAGGGTGGCATGGCCGGTTTCGGCCTGAGGCGCATGCTCATTGACGAGCGTGGCAACCGGAAAGGCGAACTCGCCCTCGGTGATCGTAAGAGCTTGCAGACTGATCGGGTTATTCTCGTTCCCGGGCCGCCAGACGAAGTGGAAACTGTAAGACGAATATACAAGATGTTCGTTGATGAGCGGCGAAGGGAAAGCGAGATCGCCGCCATCCTTAACCAGGAGAAAATTCTCACGTACCTCCGCCAGCCGTGGACCCGGATGTCAGTCCGTGGAGTTTTGACCAATCCGAAATATATCGGAGATAACGTCTTTAATCGCGTCTCGTCCAAACTGAATCAGAAGCGAGTTGTCAATTCTCCTGACCGATGGATTCGCGTCGAGCGGACCTTTGAGCCGATCGTGGATCCGCAACTCCACTACGCCGCCGCGGCAATTATCGAAGAGCGTTCGCGTCGTTTAAGCAACGACGAGCTTCTGAAGCTGCTGCGCGAGCTTCTGATCGAAGTTGGAAGCCTGTCAAGCCTGATTATTGACGAACGCGAAACGATGCTATCGAGCAGTGCCATTGCTATCCGCTTCGGGGGGCTTCCTCGGGCCTACAAGCTCGTTGGCTATCGGCCCGATCGGGACTATCGATTTGTGGAAGAAAATCGTGATCTACGCCGTCTCCACCCTCATCTCGTGCAAGAGGTCATCGCGGGGATTCATAAGGTCGGCGGTCAGGTCATTTTCGATACGGGAACGGATCTGCTGACTGTCAATGGGGAGTTCACTACTTCCGTGGTGATCGCTCGGTGTGTTCAGACAGCGGAGCGTCCACGCTGGCGCATTCGTTTCGATGCCGGACTAGCGCCCGACATCACTATCGCCATTCGTATGGACCAAAGCAATCGTCGCCCGCATGATTATTACCTTCTTCCACGCATCGATATGACGGGATCCAATCTGAGGCTGAGGGAGCGCAACGGATTATCGCTCGATGGATACCGATTCGATAATTTAGATTTCCTATATGCCTTGTCAGCACGCATCTGTATCAAGGAGGCGGCATGACCAATGAGACGAAGAATGTCGAGGTAATTCCTATTGATCGGATTACCGTTCTCAATCCAAGAGTGCGAAATAGGCGCAACTTCGATGAGATGGTTGAAAGCATAAGGCTCGTCGGCCTGAAGCGTCCGATTACCGTTAACCGTTCGGTCGCGGAGGACGGTGAGCCCGCCTACGGCCTTGTCTGCGGCCAGGGGCGCTTGGAAGCCTGCACTAAGCTTGGACAGACCCATATTCCGGCAATCGTGATCGACGCAGCAGAAAGTGACTGCCTTGTGATGAGCTTAGTCGAGAACTGCGCTCGTCGTCACCACCGCGCGATCGATTTGCTTCAAGATATCCAAGGGATGGGGAAGCGGGGCTACAGTGACCAGCAGATCGCTACAAAGACTGGTCTCAGCTATGAATGGGTCAACATGATCTCAGGCCTGTTTGCAAAGGGCGAGCAGCGCCTGCTGGTTGCGGTAGAGGCGGGCACGATACCGCTGAGTGTTGCGGTGGAGATATCGCGCGCCGACGATAGCCAACTACAAGGGTTGCTGGCTCAAGCATATACCGAAGGCAAGATCTCCGGAAGCAAGTTGATAAAGCTCCGCCGACTGCTCGATCGGCGACGGCGCTTGGGCCGGAAGTTGGAGAATACAGACTTCGGGCGCTCTTCGCCTCCGAAAAAGCCTGCTTCGACGGAAGCTTTGATCCGAGTCTACCGACGAGAAGCGGACCGCCAGCGCCTCCTCATAAAAAAGGCAGAAATCACCCAAGCTAGGCTCCTATTTATTGTAGAAGCGATGCGCTCGCTACACGATGACGAAAACTTTTTAAATCTGCTTAGAGCGGAAGGGCTGGCCGACATGCCACGGGAGCTAGCCGATCGCGTCAGTAACGGGAGGATCGAAGCATGACTTCGAACGAAAACCCATTTCGTCTTCTTCAAGGGTTTGAGGACAAATATGTAAGACTGCCGGTGTCGGCGTTACTGCCTTTGAAATCGCAACCATCATGCGTCAAGGCAACTGCCAAATATCAGCAGATCGCGGCCTCGATTCGAGAGGTCGGTCTCGTCGAACCTCCTGTCGTATCGCGAACCGGAGGGCTGTTCTCAATTCTCGATGGACATATTCGGGTTGAAATATTGAAGGATCTCGGTATTTCTGAAGTGGAATGCCTAGTCTCAATTGATGACGAAGCATTCACCTACAACAAGCGGATCAGCCGGCTTTCCGTAGTCCAGGAACATGCCATGGTTGTTCGGGCCATCGCACGCGGCGTACCCGATCACAAGATTGCTAAAGCGCTAAGTTTGAATGTCATCTCCGTCCGCCGTCGCGCGAAGCTTCTCGACGGTATATGCGCGGAGGCCGCCGCGTTGTTGAGAGACAAGCAATGCCCAATGGCGATGTTCGA
>JAJXZC010000736.1 GCA_021780275.1 Pseudomonadota bacterium | reverse complement strand
GAAACGATACATGGAATGTGTGGAGGAGGTGATCAACATTCCGGAACTCATGTCGCGTTACGATGCTGTGCTCCGTGCCGGCAAGGGCGACGGTGTGATCAAGGAAATTGTCTTGCAGAGCCGTATTGAATTCAACGTACAGGCAGAAGACGACGAAGCAAGCGCCGAGGCTGACACCGGCGAAGAAGAATGAGTCGAAGATGCGGATTCGCGCCTTCCTTCCGGTCCTGGCCTTTTTGTTGACCGTGGCCGCTACGCCAGCATTTGCCAGTCAAATCCAAGCCTGCTTCTCGCCGCCGCTTCCCGGCGGCTGCGATCCTCTCGCCACGGTGATCCAGGCCATCGCCGGCGCCCGGAAAACGGATCTCGTCCAGATGTACGCTCTGACGTCGCGGCCGATCGTTACCGCGCTCTTGAATGCGAAGCGCCGCGGCGTTGACGTGCGGACGATTGTCGATCGGAGCCAGCTCGAAGAGGACCGCAGCGACACTTACGCTGTCGGCCGCCTCTCCTCCGGCGGCGTTCCCGTCCTCGTGGACACGGTGCCCGGGCTCATGCACAACAAGGTGATGATCGTCGATGACCAGACGGTTGTGACCGGGAGTTTCAACTACACCTGGTCGGCCGAGCATCGGAATGCGGAAAACTTGTTGGTGATCCACGATCCGGCGCTTGCCGCCGAATACACCCAAAATTGGAACATCCGCGCGGCCAGATCGCGGCCTCTGAATGGCTCCGCCTCGGCCGAATCAACGCAACCGCAAACCGCTGGCGCCAATGCTGCTGCCGTTCCTAAAGGTCCGGTTCGCGGCAACCGACGCAGCATGATCTACGAATGGCCGAGCTGCCCCTATTACAACGCCATCGTCGAAGGCAACCGCGTGCAATTTCCGAACGCGCAGGCTGCCGAAGCGGCCGGATATCGGCCGGCAAAGAATTGCCCATGAGCCCGCGAGAGCATTCGCTGAAAGAACGATGCGCGAAGTTCGGCGCGATCATCTCGCGCCTCGACCGCCGGGCTTTAACAAAGCGCCAACGGCAAGTGGCTGAACTCAGGGCCGCCGGGCTCAGCTTGCAGGCAATCGCGGAGCGCCTCGGCGTGTCGCGCGAGCGGGTGCGCCAAATCGAGGCGCGGCTGCGGAACAGGGCGCGGCTGAAGCGCGCGATGTTGATCCGGAGGGCGTGATTCTAAATTCGCGATGCTGAGCTGGGGATGGATGGCTGTGCGCTTCCCAGGGCCATAGTGCGGAGCCATGCGCCCAATAGCGCCGCGGATTTTAAATCCGATAAAATCCATCCGGGTTAGGAACACGCGGGGCAGGGTGCCATATGGGCGTGCAGCTTAAAGAACGGCCTGGGTCGTTTCTTGTGTGTGTAAACAGCGGGGGTTCCTTAATAGGTTAGCCCTGACATTTAGGACAGCCTGAGATGATGCCCTCCTTGTCTGAGTAGTAATACGGCACAAAAATGTTCATTCCAGCGGTCTCGATTGCATCGAAGGCTAGTGATTTTACAGGTTTGCCCTGGAACATCGTGTCGCGAACGAGTATCTCGCTCAAAGCAAGGTTTTCGGGATTATAGATGTATACCTTGCCCGGCTGGCGCCTGTAAGCTTCTTCGTTCTCAGGTCGGCCATACGCGATATCGATGGCTCTGATCCAGTTCATCGCTGGAGTCGCGCGACAACAAGTGATTAACTTCTCTAACTGCTCGGGCGTGATCTTCCGGGGAAAGTCGCCGTGACGTTCGCATGTACCAACCTCGGCGAACATGCCCCAAGTGAACGCGTATGAGTGGGTGTCGGCGATCAGCGGCAACCTAAAATAACGGTCGATTTCGGCCGGGTGTACCTCAGTATTTCGAAGTAAAGCCAAGAGAATGCTCTGAAATTCGAAGAGGCAAATATTCTGCCGGTCTGGTCGCCCGTGCATGCGTAGGGAGCCGATGGCCTCGATCTCGCTGTTGAAGACCCTCGCTCTCGAGTCTTCACCATGCAGAAACAGTCCTTTGCTCAAAACGAAAATCGCATTTGCCCAAAGCCGCTTTGGGTGTTCAGTCGCAAAAGCCTCGATCTCCGCGATGAGAGCCAGCCACTCTAGATCGGTGTCGTATGCGAAGAGCAATCCGAAGCCGCGGTCTGCCATAGAAGGGCCGTTTTGCACGATGAACGATCTGGGCGGCACTGGTGGGCGGTCCAATTGTTTGAAAGACGCTATGTTAGCCAGCCCCTCTCGGATTTCTTTCTTGTTCAGGCGCGATTTAACCTGAATCACGCCGTAAACGCTCTCAATTGGATAGACCTCATAAACGTCTTCTCGCTTCATTAGCGTCAGCGAGTTCAACGGATCGTAGAGTGCAATGTCGATCTCGTTGCTGATGTGACCGCTCGTCGAGACTACCCGAGCGCTCCGCTTTGACACAGCGTAGCGGTCAGGGAGGTATCCACCTGACCTCAGGAAGTCTCGAAGGATATGCTCGCGCGCGTCGCCGAGGTCGCGCGGGTGTTTGAGGTCTTTAGACCGCTCGTAATCTACAAGCATCTGTGCCTGATGGTATTGAAATTCTCGTTCAAGGCCATGAAACTCGCGATCCTTGGAGCGGAGTTCAATTGCTCGCTTGGACTGAGAGAGCAGCAACTCGCGCATCTTCTTCATTTGCTTTTGCGCTTCATCTTCCTCGTTGTCCATTCCATTTCTCCTCCCAAAACATTGGCTATCGCGAAGCGACTTGGCGTAGCCGGCGAGCGAGTCCGGCAAATTGAAAGCGCGGTTGCGAACACGGGCTCGGCTCGGGCTGCCCTGCCAAGTGAAGTACGATTTTGCAAATCCTACTGAATAATGCGCTCCGGGCTGACGTCTGCTTGGTCTACAACAGACTTTATCAGCCGCAGCACGTCTACGGCTTTGACCGCCGCGTCCGTCAAACCCGACACCTTCCGAAGCTGCTCGAAAGTTGAGATCTGCAAGGCCAGTTTTGCGGCAGGATCGCTGGTGTCTGCGACCCGACGCTGAGTCTCGGCAAGCTCGTTCAAGGCGTCAGCAAGCGCCCGAAGAGCTGCCCCAACCTCTGTCGCATCAAAGCTTATGCCCGCCGGTACGTTAATGGTGATCTTCGACATTGTCCGACATTTCTCCATCGAAGGAGTATGCAGTTACGCCGCAGCCTCATGCGGCTGGCGCAAGTCGATGGTTACGTGAATCTCGTCGTAAGGCACCGTCGGAGTTTGTGCCCTTGCCGATTCCGGCTTCCAGTTTTACCAGGCCCAGCCGCTCAAGCAGTGTGATGTCGGTGCTTACGTTCTCGTAGTCGCGCCCGAGCAATCCGGCCAGCTCGTAAACCGAGCCCGGCCGCTCGCGCGCGATCGCCAGCAAGAGTTCGAGCCGCTTTTCGGTGAGGATGCGCCAGAGTTCCTCGACGTTCTCGAAGTAAAGTCCCGGCTCCTGCGTCGTGTGGTAGCCGCGTGCGACACGCCGCATGGCCTCGCGAAGCGCCTTCGACCGCTCGGCGCCGCTGCGCATGCCGATGTTAATGGGCCTCGTCAAGCTGCACGATCGCGCGGTTGAACTTCGCGCTCGATGCGTTCTTCGAATTCTTCCTGGGCCTTTTCGAGATCGTAGTCGCTTTGCAGGCCCAGCCAGAATTCTGCGCTCGTTCCCAGATAGCGGGCGAGGCGCAGAGCAGTTTCTGGCGTGATCGCGCGCTCGCAGTTGACGATTTCGTACATGCGGCTCACCGGCACGCGCAGGGCCAGCGCTAGCGCGTTCACGGTCACGTCGGCGGGAATCAAATAATCCTCGCGGAGGACCTCGCCCGGATGGACCGGCGGGAGTTTCTTTTTCTTTGCCACGTGTGTTCTCCTCACTTTACCCGACTGTCCAAGGGTCAGTGGTAATCGACGATCTCGACGTCGCGCGCGTCGCCCTTGTCCCATACAAAACAAACTCGGTATTGGTCGTTGATCCTGACGCTATGCTGCCCGAGTCGTTCGCCCTTCAGTGGCTCAAGCCGATTGCCCGGCAGCGAAAGGTCGTTCAGTGTGCGCGCCTGATGGATCGAGCGGAGTTTCCGTCGCGCCACCTTGGCAATAGCCTGGAACTTGGGCACGGGCTCGCCATCGAAAATCGCTTGAGTCTCCTTGTCGCGGAAGCTCTTGATCATGTGTCATACTACTCTGCTACACGCTTACCGGCAAGCAGAGAGCGTGAGGCGGTAAAGCGATCGCTCCGCGAAAGACCAGCACGGACTATTACCGCTCCAATCCCTCGTCGCGATCGAGGCCCCTGCCCTTCTCCCGCCCGCGTTCGCGCTCGGCCTGGCGCGCGAAGTTCCTGACCTGGGGCGCGATGCCTTCGCGCTCGGCGGCGCGCATCCGCGCCGGGTCCTTGGCGATCTCCTGAGATGCGCGCTTCATCTCCTCGCGCAGCTCTTGGGCGCGCGCCTTGGCCTTGGGATCGAAATCCGCCATGCCGACGACCTGAATGAATTCTTTTTGCGCGTGCTTGAAGCGCGCAACCGGATCGCCCTGCCCTGCTTCCGCCTTTCGCTCCTGGCCCTGCGCCTTCGGTTCCGGCTCCGGCCGGCGCGCGCGCTCACGCTGGCGCTCCATCGGTCGCTCCTTCTCGGCCGCTCGGGCGCGCGCGGCTTCCATACCGCGCCGCTGCGCGTAGTCCAGCGTCGAGTCCTTGGGTCGGGCGCGGGAGAGGAGCTCTTTGAGTTCGTCGAAGCCCTTGAAGTCGCCGCG
Organism: Pseudomonadota bacterium; assembly: GCA_021780275.1. Next base: position 954 of record JAJXZC010000736.1, on the reverse strand, counting down.
CCCGGCGTAAACCTCGGCGCCTTCGCGGTGGCGGGTCATCGCGACGTAGGCGAGATGCCGGTCCATGCCCGGCGTCGCCAGCACGAAGGCGCGATCGACCGTCGCCCCCTGGGCCTTGTGCACGGTGGCGGCGTAGCCGTAATCGAGCGAGGCGTAGTTACGGAGATTGAAACTGACCTCGCGCCGCTCGGCCCCATCGAGCACGACGCGCATCGAATCCCGGCTGACTGCGGCGACCGTTCCCAAGCTGCCGTTCTTCACGCCGAGGTTGCGGTCGTTCTTCAAAAACATCACCCGGTCGCCCTGGGCGAACAGCCGCTCGCCGCGCTCTACCGTGATCGTTCCGTCGCCGGCCGCCAGTTCGCGCGCGACTTCGACCCTGACCTCCTGCCCGAGCGCTCCGCGCTCTCTTAGAATCGCGCGGGCGCTCAAATTAAGCTCGCGCATGTCCGCACGCGTGTGCGCGAGAATAAACGCAGCTTTTTCCGGCTCCGCCGCGCGGTATTTCGCCCACGCGCCGATCAGCTCTTCCTTGGCTTTGCTCCGATTCTCGGCGAAGCGGATCGCGCCGTGCTGCTGGTAGCGGTCGAACGCGCGCCCCGGCTCGCCGCGCGCGAAGTCGCTGGAAGCCTCGCGCTGCCACGCCTCGCGTTGGCGGCGGATGCCGGAGAGCTCTTGCCACCCTACCCGCTCCGCGATCGCGCGGAACGCCGCGCCCGCCTCGATCGGCTGGAGCTGCTCGGCGTCGCCGACCAGCACCAGCTTGGCCCCGCGCGCGGCGGCCTCCGCGACAATCCGCTCAAGCTGGCGGCTGCCGACCATGCCGGCCTCGTCGATGACCAGCACGTCGCGCGTGGAAAGCCGCTCCCTGCCCTCCCGCCACGCCTTTTCCCACGACGCCAGCGTCCGGCTCTGAACCCCTGAGCTGCGCTCGAGGTTTTCCGCCGCGATCCC
>JAJXZC010000012.1 GCA_021780275.1 Pseudomonadota bacterium | reverse complement strand
TTGATGGGCAGCACGCAATTGATCGTGATCGGAATCATCGGCGAGTATCTCGGCCGCAGCTTCAACGAGCTTAAGCATCGCCCGCTCTATTTCGTTGAATCCTACGTTCCGCCGGCATCCTCCGCGAGCGCAGTCAGCCAAGTGCTGCACGATCTGCGGGCGGCGGGATGACCGGCACGGAGAGGTCTGCGCTTCCCAAAAGCCCCTGTGCCGGGGATCCTAGCGTGCTGGTTGGCGGGCGCGACCGCCTATGGACGCTTCTCCGCTTTGCTCTTGTCGGCAGCCTCGCAACGGCAACCTATCTCGCCGTTTCGCTTTTCCTCTCGAGTTCGTCCGTCCGACTTGCGCCGTGGGCGGCGAGCCTGGCGGGATTCGCTCTTTCTTTTATCGTTTCTTACGTGGGCCACCTCTTTTTCACGTATCGCGCCGCGCCGGACCATGTTTTCTACGGCCCACGATTCGCTTTGACGACGCTCGCGCTGATCTTCATTTTCTCGGCATTCTCACAGATTTTGGCCATTGATTTCGCTCTCGGGCGCCTCTGGAGCAATGGGCTCGTGGCGGCGCTCTTTCCGCCATGCAGCTTTCTGCTCCACACGTTCTGGTCCTTCGCCGGCCGGCCGGAAAGCCTCGGTTAGCGGCCCGGAAAAAATCCGTGCGCCGCGGGAATAAAGCCGCGAAGCCGCGAGTCTCTCATCCGACAGCGAGGAGACTGCCGCGATGCGAGACGAAGATCAGACTTACGAGCCCTCACGCCGCCAGGCGCTGGAATGTATGGCTTGGGCAGGCACTGGCGTGCTTTGGACGGTGTCGGGTGGTGTGCCCAAGTCGTTTGGCCTGCTGGGCACCGCCGAGGCGGCTGAAGCGATACAGGGCCCTTTCACCTTTATGCAAATCTCCGATAGCCATATCGGCTTCAACAAGGCGGCGGCTAACCCGCATGCGATCGACACTTTGAAGGAAGGAATTGCAAAGGTGAAGGCGCTGGCGGCAAAGCCCGCCTTCATGATCCACACCGGCGATATCACCCACTTGTCTCTGGCCTCGCAATTCGATGATGCCGCGCAGATTATCGGCAGCGCCGGCATTGAGACGCATTATGTGCCCGGCGAGCACGATCTCGTCGATGACGGGAACGGCAAGCTTTATGCTGACCGCTATGGCAAGGGAAAGCTCGGCGCGGGCTGGTATTCCTTCGACGACCATGGGGTGCATTTCATCGGCCTCGTCAATGTCGTCAACCTGAAGGCCGGCGGCCTCGGCAATCTCGGGCCGGAGCAGCTCGCCTGGCTTGCCGACGATCTGAAAGACAAGTCGAATTCAACGCCGATCGTGGTCTTTGCGCATATTCCGCTTTGGACCGTCTACGCCGATTGGGGCTGGGGCACGGACGACGGCGCGCAAGTCCTGCAGCTTCTGCGGCGCTTCGGCTCGGTGACGGTGCTCAACGGGCATATTCACCAGATCATCCAGAAGATCGAAGGCAATATGACCTTCCACACCGCGCGGTCGCTTGCGTTTTTACAACCCGCGCCCGGCAAGGCGCCGGCGCCCGGCCCGATGGTGGTGCCGGCCGATCAATTGCGCAAAGTCCTCGGCATCACGCGCGTCGACGTCAGCATGGGATCGCAGCCGCTCGCAATCACTGACAAAACCTTGGCCGACAATTAAGCAAAAGAGAGCGTCATGAAATTAAGGTATTTGATTGCGGTGATCGCCCTTGCGGTCGCCTACGGCGGCGCTGCGGCATCTTCCAACGTCATCACGGTCGGGATATCCAACTTCACGTTCAAGCCGGGGGACCTGAAAATCAAAGTGGGAACGACGGTCATCTTCAAAAACGAAGATGACATCCCACACCGGGTCGCCGCGACGGATGGAAGCTTATTCTCGAAGGCGCTTGACACAGACGACGTGGCGAGTGTCACTTTCAACAAACCGGGCGTGTTCCCGTATTTCTGCACATTACATCCGCGCATGCAGGGCAAAATCGTCGTTACCCCCTGAGTGCGATGCCCAGTTTGGATTTAAAATTTGACAACCAACGAAGAGTCCGAGCTTTTTCGGCAAATCGTTGTGCCGCATCTTGCCGATGCGCTGGCGCTCGCGCGTTGGCTGACGGGAAGCTTGCATGACGCGGAGGATGTTGTGCAGGAGGCCTCGATCCGCGCTTTCAGCGCCATCGATTCCTATGAAGGGCGCGGCCAGCGTGCCTGGCTGCTGAGCATCGTACGTAACACTTGCTTCACCTGGCTTGCGAAAAACCGGCCGAAGGAGATTGTGCTGGTCGGCTCAGCGGCCGAGGCGGACGGGACCGAGCTTGCCTTGCAGGAAGATCCCGGTCTCGACCCCGAAGCCGAGCTTATCCAAAGAGCCGATACGGCCGCAGTCGAAGCCGCCATCGCCGCGCTGCCGCAACTCTATCGGGAAGTGGTCGTGCTGCATGACATCAATGATCTGAGCTATAAAGAAATCGCGGCCATGCTTTCGATCCCGATCGGAACCGTCATGTCGCGTCTCTCTCGCGCACGGCGACAGATCGCGATGCAGATCGGACGGCCGTCATGACCGCACTATCATCCGCCGATCATTTGCTGCTGCATGCCCTGGCCGATCAGGAATTGGATGCGGCGGCCGCGCTGGCACTCGAGGCGCGGGTTGCGGCCGAACCGGCGCTCGCGGCCGAATATGCCCGCATCCTCGCCTTGAAAGCGCGCACCAAGGCGTTCGGCAAGCCGGCCGTCGCGCCGGACTTTGCGGCGCGCGTTGTCGCGCTCGCCTCGGATACGAGGCCCGTGTCCAAGCCGCGGCGGGCGCGGATTTTGTCGCTCGATCATCCAAGCTGGCAGGCGCTCGCCGCGTCGGTCGTGCTGACGGCTCTCGTTGCCAGTGGCGGAACCTATCTGTTCACCGCGCCGCAGAGCGAGGCTTCGATCGAAGACGCCGTCGCCAATGGACACCATCGCGCCCTTCTTGCCGCAAATCCGATCGATGTCCAATCTTCGGACCAGCACACGGTAAAACCGTGGCTCGATCGGAAGCTCGGCCTCTCGCCGCCGACCGCCGACCTTTCTGCACAAGGCTTTCCGCTAGTCGGCGGCCGTGTCGAAGTCATCGCCGGCAATGCGCTGCCGACCCTGGTCTACCGGCGCCGCCAGCATTTGATTTCGGTCGTCGCCATGCCGCTTGCGAACGGATCAACACGGACGCAAGCGCCGAATTTTAAGACTGTCGACGGCTACAACATGATTGATTGGGCCGGCGGCGGCTTCAGATATTGGGCAGTCTCCGATCTCGATCCGCCCGAGCTCAAAAATTTCGTCGATGATTTCATCAAGCAATAACGTTCTGCAGATGGCCGGCGCGGAATAAAAAAGCCTCAGCGCGAGTCTCCTCAATAGAACAAGCGGTGTGTCTGCGACGCGCCCGAGGCGCAACGGTTCGCACGTCCATGATGCGGCGGAGAGCCCGATGAACACTTTAACGCTGGCGCTGTTTCTTTTTTTCGCTTCGATCGGCATTGCCAATGCCTCGCATCATGTAAAGGGGCATATGTCAGATCATGCGTGGCGGGCCAGCCAGACGAAGGCGTCTCACATATCGCCGCGGAGCTGTTCGGCGGCGCAGGGCCGGCAGGGACGCATCAATGCATGCGGCGAAAATGTTCCGAGCGTTTATGATCCGAGCCCGGTCAGCGATTATTGAGTTTTAGAGCGCTGCGCGCGGCGCGTGGCATAGCAGCGGCGGCGGTTCGGTTGCCTCACAGATAGAATGGCCGCTGAGGCGATATTATTCGTTTTGATTGGCCAGGGCCGGTAGTTGCGGCTTTCGAACTGTTGATCGCCCGCGAGCAAAGGCCGTGAGAGGCTGTTCGATAGAGTGATGGACGAGCAAGCCGAATGGCGCAACGAGCAAAAGCACCGTGCCGACAAAGATCCACGCCGACAAATGCGAACTGAGGTGAATGCGGTTCCAGATCAAATGTGAAAGACGCACAAGCCATGGATGAGCGAGATAAATGGCATACGAAGCATCGCCGAGCGCGACGAGACCAATCGTCGTCAGGATGGTCGGGGATGCCGGGGATAAAGACTCTCTCTTCAATGCGGCGGCAGCAACGATGAATGCCGCCGGCAGGCCGCTGATCACGGGACGCCACGGCCCGTCTGTCGCCAGGTGTCCGATGGCGCCCAATGCGAGTGACCCAAGGCCGACCAAAAGCAGGATGAGAGCGAGCGCCGGCGGAAGCCGCCAGCCGTCAATGAAAGCCAGAGCGACGAATGTCCCCATGACGAATTCGAGTATTATCGGATTGGTCCAAAACGCGAGAGGCCCGGGCGGAGGCGTCAAAACGATTCCCAGGATAACGAAAGTCGCGAAAAAGCTCGAGAGAACAAAAATCGTGGAGCGCATCGGCAAAAAAAGCAGGGCGGCAAAAGCCACATAAAAGAACATTTCATAATCGAGTGTCCATCCGAGCTTATAGACCGGTCGGATCAGGTCATCCCCCGCGTGTTGATAAGGAATAAAGACGTAAGATTTCAGGACTTCGAGAGCGGTCGGCTTTGAATCGTTGAGTGCTTGCGGAGTCACCGCCAGCACGACGAGGAACAACGTCGTCATCAACCAGTACAATGGAACAATACGTGCGATACGACGCCTAAGAAATTTCAGCCAGCTTTTGGAAACGCCGAACAGATCCTGCGACGCATAGACCATAATGAAGCCGGAGATGACAAAAAAGACATCAACGCCAGCGCCGGCAATGTCGAGAAGAATCGGGGTGCCGCGGAAGGATAGAGGCACCGGCAATGTCGTGGCTTCCACCAGTGTATGGACGAATACGATTGAGATCGCCGCCATTGCGCGAAGCGCTTGAATTGATTTGATTTGAGACACCACGATTGCCTTTCTGTCTCAATTCAACATGGGAGCGTTCGAGCAAGCGGCAAATGCCGTCGCTTGGGGTCTCGCTGGGGTTTCGGGAGCATTTTAAATGCCAGCGATCTCGACGGACGTCAAAGTAGGCCGGTCGCACCGAGGCGGCTAGCGCCACGTCCGCGCAAGGCGCCCGCCGTGGCCGCACGCCCTCGTGAACGGTTCGCTGAGATGTGAGACCGCCTATGCTCAGCGCATGGCGTAGTGGGGTTGCGGTTCGGCAGAAACTTGTTCGCCATTTTGCGCCGCGCCGCGCGGGCTTGCGTCGACGATTTTTCTGATTTCGGCACGGCAGGAGCCGCAATTGGTGCCGGCCTGCGTGGATTGCCCGACGGCTTCGACGCTGGTGCAGCCGGCGGCGACAGCGGCGGCAATCTGCTTGGCGCCGACGCCGAAACAGGAGCAAACCGTCGCGCCTCGATCGATACTGCCGGCGTCGGGCCGCGCCGCGATGATCGCGAGCCTGCGGCGCGGATCGGCGAAAGCCGTCGACAATTGTTCGACGGCCCAATCGCGCGACACCGGCACGGGCTCCGCGGCGAGAAATAAAGCGCCGGCGAGACGCTCGCCTTCGAAGCAGGCAAAGCGGTGGCGATCGCGCGAGGGGTCCTGATACGACAGAATGTCGGCATCCTGAGCCGAACCGAAGAGATCGATCGCGAACGCCATCCAATCGCGCGCGGCGCTGGCAAAAGCGAATTCGACGCGCCAGCCGTTCCGGCATTTCGCCAAGGCCCAATAATCCGCGTCGAAGCGGCGCGGCCGTTC
>JAJXZC010000112.1 GCA_021780275.1 Pseudomonadota bacterium | reverse complement strand
CGTCGTTGCCGCGGAAGGAGAAGCTCACGTTCGACACGCCGCCCGAGATGTGCGCGTGCGGCAGGTTCTGGCGGATCCAGCGCGTGGCTTCAATGAAGTCCACCGCGTAGTTGGCGTGCTCCTCGATGCCGGTGGCGACCGCGAAGATGTTGGGGTCGAAGATGATGTCCTCGGCGGGGAAGCCGACGGTCTCGGTCAGCAGCTTGTAGGCGCGTGCGCAGATTTCGGTCTTGCGCGCATAGGTGTCGGCCTGGCCGGTCTCGTCGAAGGCCATCACGATCACCGCCGCGCCGTAGCGCAGGCACAGCTTCGCGCGCTCGATGAACTCGGCCTCGCCTTCCTTCATCGAGATGGAATTGACGATGCCCTTGCCCTGGATGCACTTGAGGCCGGCCTCGATGACCTCCCACTTCGACGAGTCGATCATGATCGGCACGCGCGAAATGTCCGGCTCCGAGGCGATCAGCTTGAGGAACTTGTCCATGGCGGCCAGCGAATCGAGCATCGCCTCGTCCATGTTGATGTCGATGACCTGGGCACCGTTCTCGACCTGCTGGCGGGCGACCGAAAGCGCCTCGTCGAAGCGCCCGTCGACGATCAGCTTCCTGAAGCGCGCCGATCCCGTGACGTTGGTGCGCTCGCCGACATTGATGAAATTCGCGGATGCGTTGGTCATTTCGTTTCTTTTCTTACTCGGTACGGATCAGGGCGCGGTGAAGGCTTCGAGGCCCGACAGGCGGAGCCTCGGTTCGATCTCCGGGATCGGGCGCGGAGCCTTCTCGTGAACCGCGTCGGCGATCGCCTTGATATGGGCGGGCGTGGTGCCGCAGCAGCCGCCGACGACATTGACGAGGCCGGAGGCGGCGAACTCGCCGACAAGCCGCGCCATATGTTCGGGGCTTTCGTCATATTCGCCCATCTCGTTCGGGAGGCCCGCATTCGGATGCGCGCTCACATTGGCGTTCGAAACGCGCGACAGCGTGTCGATGTGCTGGCGCATCTCCTTTGCGCCGAGCGCGCAATTGAGCCCGATGGAGAACGGCTTCACATGGGACACCGAATTCCAGAAAGCTTCGGGCGTCTGGCCGGAGAGAAGCCGTCCCGACATATCGGTGATGGTGCCCGAGATCATGACCGGGAGTTCGACACCGGTTTCCTCGAAAATTTCCTCGACCGCGAAAAGCGCCGCCTTGGCGTTCAGCGTGTCGAAGATCGTCTCGACGAGGATCGTGTCGGCGCCGCCCGCGATGAGGCCGCGCGTCGCTTCCTTGTAGGCGTCGCGAAGCTCGTCGAAGGTGATGTTGCGGAAGCCCGGATCGTTCACCTGCGGCGAGATCGATGCCGTGCGGTTCGTGGGCCCGAGAACGCCGGCGACGAAGCAGACGCGGCCCGGCGTCTCGCTTTCAGCGATGTCGGCGGCTTCGCGGGCGATGCGCGCGCTTTCGACATTCATCTCGTAGGCGAGCGCTTCGAGCCTGTAATCCGCCTGCGCGATCGAGGTCGCGCTGAAGGTGTTCGTCTCGGCGAAATCGGCGCCAGCCCGGTAATAGGCGAGATGGATGTCGCGCAGGATGTCCGGCCGGACGATCGAGATGAGCTCGTTGTCGCCCTTGAGATCGACCGGATGATCCTTGAAGCGCGTGCCACGGAAATCCGCTTCCGTGAGCCTGTAGCCCTGGATCATCGTGCCCATGGCCCCGTCGAGCACGAGGACGCGCTCCTTGATGAGCTGCTTCAGCTTCGCGATGCGTTCGTCTCTGGTCATGACTGTCCTCGTTCGTTCAGGCCGGGACCGCGACATGAGCGGGCCGGAGCCCGATCACATGGCAGATGGCGAAGGTGAGATCCGCCTGATTGAGCGTGTAAAAATGGAACCGGTCGAAACCGGAACCGCGCAGGCGGTTCACCTGTTCGGCGGCAACATAGGCGGCGATCAGCTTGCGCGTCTCCAGATCGTCGTCCAGCCCGATATAATAATCGTCGAGCCATTTCGGAATGCTGGCGCCGCAGCGGCCGGCCATGCGCTTCGTGCCCTTGAAATTGGTCGTCGGCATGATGCCCGGAACGATCGGAACCTCGATACCGGCATTGCGCACGCGTTCGAGGAAGCGGGCATGGAATTCCGTCTCGAAGACGAATTGCGTGATGACGCGCGTCGCGCCCGCGTCGATCTTGCGGCGCAGAAGCTCGATATCGGCGTCGATCGAGGCCGATTCCGGATGTTTCTCGGGATAGGCGCTGACACTCACTTCAAAGTCGGCGATCCCGCGGATGCCTTCGATCAGCTCCGGCGTCGATTGATAGCCCTGCGGATGCGGCCTGTAAGGCACACCGAGCTCCGGCATGTCGCCGCGCAGCGCCACGATGTGGCGCACACCCGCGTCCCAATAGCCGCGAATGACTTCGTCGACTTCCGCGCGGCTCGCGCCGACGCAGGTGAGATGCGCGGCGGGCGTCAAGGTCGTCTCCTGCACGATGCGCCTGACGGTCGCATGGGTGCGTTCGCGGGTCGATCCACCCGCCCCGTAGGTGACGGAAACGAATTCCGGCCGCAGGGGTTCGAGACGGGCGATCGAACGCCACAACGTCTCTTCCATTTCCGGCGTCTTGGGCGGAAAGAACTCGAAGGAGACGCGCGTCGGCTCCGGCTTGCTCTGCGCTCTGTCACTCATCCTTCCACGTCCTCCAACCTGTCGGCCCGCGCATCGCGGCGGGTCGGCATCGCTCCGGCGGGCTTGTCCGCCGCGTAAATCACAACCGTCAGCTTCGCGTCCTCGCCACCCTCGGGCGGCAGGCGGCGCACATCCTTCAGTTCGAGCCCGGCCTCGGCAAGCCAGTTCGTCACTTCCTCTTCGGAGAAACCGAGGCGCCGATGCGCCTGCTCCTCGCGCAGGAAATCGAGTTCATGAGGCGCGAAGTCGGCGATGAGAAGCCGGCCACCGGCCTTGAGCACACGCGCCGCTTCGACAACCGCCGCCGCCGGGTCGTCGAGATAGTGCAGCACCTGATGCAGCGTCACGATGTCGGCCGTTTCGTCCTGCAGCGGCAGGTCGTAGAGATCGCCCTGCCTCACCGAACAATGTTCGACATGCGCCTGTTCGAGATGGGCCCTGGCGAAGGCAAGCATTTCCGGGCTCAGGTCGATGCCGATGCCCGAACGGGCGCGCGGGCCGATCAGTTCCAGCATGCGCCCCGTGCCCGTGCCGAGATCGACCAGCGTTCCGATTTCTCGCGCGGAGGCGAGATCCTGCATCGCCTGTTCGACCTCGTTCTCGGAAACATGGAGCGAGCGGATGCGGTTCCACTGATCGGCGTTGGCGCGGAAAAATTCAGACGCCCGTTCGGCGCGCGCCGCGCGCACGGCTTCGAGCCGTTCGAGGTCGCGGGCGACGCTCTGATCGCCCGCGGGGATGAGTCCCGTCAGCAGCGTGGCGAGCCGCGCGCCCGCGCCGGACTGGGCGCGGCGATAGAAGACCCAGCTCCCTTCCCGGAAGCGGTCGAGCAACCCCGCCTCGCACATCAGCTTCAGGTGGCGGCTGACGCGTGGCTGGCTCTGACGAAGAATCTGCGTGAGCTCGGTCACGGTGAGTTCGCTCCGCGCCAGGATGGCGAGGAGACGCAAACGGGTCGGCTCGCCAGCCGCCCTCAATCCCGTCAGAAGCTCTTCCATGTCCGGACCATCCGATGTCATTTTCTGGCAGATATAAACATATCTTTATGTGCGAACTCAAGGGAGTTCTTGCCTTTGCCTTGCGGCTTTTGGGCAACAGGGCGATCACATCGGCGTGTTCGGCCCAGGCAGTCCGCTGGTTAACGGCTTGCCCCTGTGATAGCTAGATGAACAAGTGTTTCGGGTCGGGTTGGGATGGTATGCGGGCATTTTCCGGCCATTCACAGGGCGTTAAGCAACTTAGCCAATCCTAGAGATGTGGGGCCGGTTGCGGCGCCGGAACCGCGGCAGCGGCTTCGACGGGTTTTCCGGCGGGGCCTCGATGATAGCGAGTGCTTGCACCGCCGCATTTGAGCGGGTGCGACTGGATGTGGGGAACGATGGAATTTCTGGCCAGGACAATGAATGTGGTGGCGAAGGTTGGCTGCATTGCACTTTTCGCCGTGCTTGCCGCCTGCGCGACACGCCCCGATCCGTCGAACAAGGCGGCCGTACAGGCCTATGAAGAGACGAACGATCCGATCGAGCCGCTGAACCGCTACTTCTTCGAGCTCAATCGCTTCCTCGACATCATCATCCTCAAGCCCGTCGCGACCTGGTATCAGGGCGTCGTGCCCGATCCGGCGCGCAACAGCGTCCGTCATTTCCTCGACAATCTCGACGCGCCGGTGATTCTGGCCAACGATTCGCTTCAGGGTAACTGGGATCGCGCCGGCATCACCGCCAAGCGCTTCGGCATCAACACGACGGTGGGCGTACTCGGTCTCTTCGATCCCGCCACCGGAGACGGCTATCCGCAGCATCGGGAAGATTTCGGCCAGACGCTCGCGACCTGGGATACGCCCGAGGGGCCCTATCTCTTCCTGCCCATCCTCGGGCCCGCCCCGCCCCGCGACCTCGCCGGCTTCGCGGTCGACCAGTTCTTCGATCCCCTGACCTATATCTACTGGAACGGCCCCTACACGGTTCCCGTCACGCGTTTCGTGGTGAACGGGATCGATGTCCGCTCGCGCAATCTGAAGACGCTCGACCAGATCGAGCGCACCTCGGTCGACTATTACGCGACCGTGCGCAGTCTCTATCGCCAGACCCGCGCCAACGAGATTGCGAACGGCAAGACCAATACCGAAAACCTGCCGGACATCGACAACCTGAATTTCGACACAAACGAACCCCAATCTGTCGCCCCGAAGAACTAGGGGCGACAGTTCGGTTCACCCCGATCCAACGACTTCGACGCTTCCCTGCCGAAGGAGACCGACCATGAACTCGTTCAGCCTCAGATCAATCCTCACATCGCTTGCTTTCTCGATCGCGCTTTTCGGCGCCGCCTTGTCGGCCAGCGCCCCGGCGCGCGCCGCCAACGCGGACCCGGCGGCCGAAAAATGGGTCACGGACATTTCGCAGAAGGCGATTCAGGTCATCAGCGACAAGGACCTGAACAAGGCCGCGCGCGAAGCGGCCTTCGCGAAGCTTCTCGACGACAATGCCGACATGAACCGGATCGCCGCCTTCTGTCTCGGCCAGTTCCTGCGCACGCCGACGGCGGCGCAGAAGGACGAATACGTCAAGCTGTTCGACAATTTCGTGGTGAAGGTCTACGTCACGCGGCTGTCGGATTATCACGACGAGAAAGTGCAGATCACCGGATCGCAGCTCAAGGGCTCCAATCAGGCGCTGGTGCAGAGCCAGATCAACTTCACCAATGGCCGCGATCCGATCCAGATCACCTGGTGGCTCTTGAAGAAGGACGGCGGATACAAGCTCTTCGACGTGAACGTGGTGGGCATATGGCTCGCCCAGGAGCAGCGCGCGACCTTCACCTCGGTCATCAACAACCACAATGGCGACTTCAACGCCCTGCTCGATCATCTGCGCAAGCAGATCGCCGACGCGGATGCGGGCAAGCTGCCGGCCTCCGCGGCGGCGCCGTCGAACTCGACGAACCAGTAAGCCGAGCGGCCATCAAAAAAAACGGCGCGTGGTTCCATCCACGCGCCGTTTTCGTTTCGATCCTTCAGCGGCTGAAGCGCTTGTACTTGATCCGGTGCGGGATTTCCGCCTGCGGCCCGAGGCGG
>JAJXZC010000399.1 GCA_021780275.1 Pseudomonadota bacterium | reverse complement strand
TCGACGCCGTGTAGTTCCATTGCGTCGAGGAGATGAGCAGCGCATCCATGGCGTTGTACATGAGGTCGAGCGCGACGATATGCTCCTGCCACGGCCCCGATCCATGATCGCCTGTCCCCCATGCCTTGTAGGCCGCGGCGTGGTCGAGGTCGAAGGGAATGCCGAATTCGCCAATCAGCGTCGGCGCGCCGAGACCTTCATTGAGAGAGCTTCCCAGATTCTTGATGAAGGCGAGATTGCGCGTATAGGAATCTTCCCGCGCCTGCATCTTCTCGGGCGTTTCGGGAATCCGGAACTCCTTCGTCACCAGCGTGCCCACATCGTACCAATGGCTCGCATTGACGGTGCCACGCGGCGTTCCCTTTGGAAATCCATGACCGAGCCGCCATGGATCGACCTCGGCGAAGAGCAACCAGTCGGGATCGACCGCGCGGACGCGCTCCGCCACGCGGTGAAAGAAGGGCGACATGAAATCATGCTCCATGGAGACGACATGCCCGCCGCGCTTCATGAAGAAGAACTCATCCAGCACCTCGACACCGCCATTCTTGAGGCGATAGGCACCCGCCCGCTCGAAGGGGCACTCCGCGCCCTTCAGCCATATCGAAGTCTGACCCGCGTTGATCCGCTCGTCATCCACCCGGACAATCTTTCCCACCGCCTTGTCGACGCGGAAATTGGGAATGTCGCGCGAGAGGCCGCGAGCGACGGCGAGCCCGTCGATCGGTGACCAGGCGAGCCCCGGCTGCGGCCCGCTTTTGTCGATCTCGCTCGGGCCGATGTGGCGATAGCTCATGTGCTTTTCGACATAGCCGGAGCCCGGCTCGTTGAGCGAGTCGAAGCCGAGCACATTCGGCAGGCCCTTCAAGCGCTGCGCCACGGCCTCCATCGAGCCGAGATAATGATCCTGCAGGAAGTCCTGCACGTTGCGGCCATCGACCATGAAGTCGGGACAGAACGTCTTGCCGGCGAAGAAGAAGGTCCACATCAGCGCGTTGGCCGGATAGCGGTAATTCTGCGACCAGGTCATGGTCGGATAGCGGTCTTCCTGCCGTCCGCCGCGCGCGAAATCGTATTTGTATTGCATCACATGCGCTGCGCCCGCCGCATGGAACTTCGTGAAGTCGAGTCCCACCGCCTCGAAGGTCCATCCCGGCGCGCCGTCGCCGCCCGTCATGCGGCTCCATACATCCTGATGGAAGTCGATGAAGACATAGAGCCCATGCTCGTCGGCCATGCGGCAGAGCGTGGCGAAATAATCGAGATAGGCCTCATCGTATTTGCCGGGCCCCGCATGCTCGACGGCTTCCCATGTCGTCAGCAGGCGGATGCAATTGAAGCCCCACGCCTTCAGCCTGCCAAGATGTTCCGCCGCTTCGTCGAGTGGAAAGGGACGGCCGATGAAGGACACGGTGCGATGGTCGGAGAAATCCGTCGGAATATTCGTGTGCCCGTTCGGCGTGTAGGGAACCTTGCAATCGCCACCGAGATTGACGCCCCGCAGGATATGCGTCCTGCCATCCTCGCCCTCGAACCATTCGCCTTCGATCTGGAGCCGCGGTAACGCCATTCTTTTCTCCCCATCCTGTTATTGAGAATGAGGATAGCGGTCTCCCGGCCAAGCACAACGGTTACCGTATCCGGCGGACCTTTCCCATATGTCCAAAAAGCAGTTAGTTTTGAGCGAACCCGACCGCCATTCGACGGACCCCGCATGACATTCCTGCCGCCGCTTCCCCCACAGCCTGCCGGCACAGCCTGGCCTACCGAGGAATGGCCGCTCGGCGACCTTCCCGCGAGCCTCGACCACGCTCGTTTCGATGCGCTGGTTGATGCGCCCTTCGCCCATCAGAACGGCGACTATGGCGAAACCTTCGCTTTCGTCGCAGTCCACAAGGGTCGGCTCGTCTACGAACGTTACGGGCCAAATCACGGCCCCGATGTCACTTGCCCCTCATGGTCGGAGGCGAAAAGCATCACGCAGGCGCTGGTCGGCATTCTCGTCGGCGAGGGCAAACTCGACATTCATGTGCCTGCCGATGTGCGCGAATGGAGCGAGATACCGGGCGATCCCCGCCGCGCCATCACGCTCGATCTTCTGCTGCGCATGTCGAGCGGTCTTGCCTTCATTGAGGAATATTCGCCCGATCGTCCCTCCGACGTGGTCGAGATGCTCTGGGGCAAGGGCAAGGAAGACGTGGCGCATTTCGCCGCCTCCTTCCCTCTCGCGCACAAGCCCGGCACTTTCTATTCCTATGCAAGCGGAACGACGAATATCGTCAGCCGCTGCGCGGCCCAGGCCGCCGATGCCTTTGGCCCCGATTTCGAAAAATTCATGCGCGCGCGCCTCTTCGATCCGATCGGCATGAAGAGCCCCCGTCCGAAATTTGACAAGGCGGGCACCTTCATCGGCTCATCCTTCTGCTTCGCGACGCCGCGCGACTTTGCCCGTTTCGGCCTGCTCTATATGCGCGGCGGGCTCTGGGACGGAAGGCGCATTCTGCCGCCGGGTTGGGTCGATTATGCCCGCACACCGACATGGCAGCAGGAGACGACGCCCGACGGCCCCTATGGCGCGCATTGGTGGCTTGGACTCGGCGGGCCAGGCTCCTTTTCGGCCAATGGCTATGAAGGCCAGTTCACAGTCATCGTGCCCGATATCGACCTCATTCTCGTGCGCAACGGAAAGGCGCCCGGCACGACGGAGAAGGAAAACGTCAGACGCTGGCTCGGCAAAATCGCGAACTGCTTCCGCTGACGCTGCCACAAAAGAAAAACAAACGGGGAGGATTGATTATGAACATCGCCACAAAGCTCGCTCGGCCCGAGGATGTCGGTCTCAATGCGGATCGCCTCGCCGCCATTCCCGATTATTTCGGCTCCTATGTGGACAAGGGCAAGCTCGCAGGCCTTTCGACGCTCGTTTCACGGCGTGGCCAGATTGTCCATTTCGAGAGCATCGGCAAACGCGACCGCGACCTGGGTGCGCCCATGGAGCGTGACTCGATCTTCCGCATCTACTCCATGTCGAAGCCGATAACGAGCGTCGCGTTGATGATGCTCTTCGAGGAGGGGCACTTTCAGCTCAACCACGAGGTTTCGCGCTATATCCCCGAATTCAGGAAGCTGCGCGTCTGGGCGGGCGGCACCAACGCGGCATGGGCGACGAAGGAACCGGCGCGGCCGATGACGATCCGCGATCTACTCACGCATACGTCCGGCCTCACCTACGACTTCATGAACCAGCACCCGGTGGACCGGCTCTACCGCCATGCGGGCATCGACAGTCTGGCAAAAGACAAGATGACGCTGAAGGAGATGATCGAGCGCCTTGCCGAAATTCCGCTTCTCTTCTCGCCCGGCGAGTTCTGGAACTATTCCGTCGCCACCGATGTCTGTGGCTATCTGATCGAGGTGCTCTCCGGTCGTCCGCTCGACGAATTCCTTCAGTCGCGAATATTCATGCCGCTCGGCATGGTCGATACGGGCTTCACCGTGCCGAAGGAAAAGCTCCACCGCTTCACGGCCAATTACGAGAAGAACGCGCAGACGGGTGAAACGCGCCTCGTCGACCGGAGCGACGAGTCCAGCGCTTATGTGAAGGCGAAGCCCTTCCTGTCCGGTGGCGGCGGTCTCGTCTCGACCATGACGGACTATTGGCGCTTCTGCCAGATGTGCCTCAATGGCGGCGAACTCGATGGCACGCGCATCATCTCGCGCAAGACGCTCGATTTCATGCGCCTCAACCATCTGCCCGGCGGGCGCACGATGAAGGAGATGAGCCTGTCGAGCTTCGGCGAGCTCGCCGCCGAAGGCGCGGGCTTCGGCCTCGGCTTTCAGGTGATCCTCGACCCCGCGGAAGCACAGTCGATTGGCTCTGTCGGCAACTATTCATGGGGCGGTGCCGCCTCGACCTATTTCTGGATCGACCCGGAAGAAGAACTCGTGGCCATCCTGATGACGCAGCTCATGCCGTCGAGCACCTACCCGCTGCGGCCTCAAATGCAGCAGCTCGTTTACGCGACAATCGAGGATTGATCGGCGCGATCAATGTGAGGCGGCACAGTCACGCCCGACCCGAATACGTCATGGCCGGGCTTGACCCGGCCATCCACGTCTTCCTTTATGGGACATCGCAAGCGAAGACGTGGGCGCGCCGATAAAGCGCGCGCAAAGCATCATGCCTCTCTGGATCCCCCTCACCATCGCCGCGGCCTTTCTGCAGAACATGCGTTCGACGCTGCAGAAGCAGCTGACAGGCGACCTCTCTGCCATCGCTGCAACCTACGTGCGCTTCGCCTTTGGCCTGCCAATCGCGCTCGCTTATTTCTGGGGCCTTCATGCGATCGCCGGGTATGACATCCCGACGCCGAACCGGACGTTCCTTCTCTACTGCGCCATAGGCGGTTTCGCACAGATACTGGCGACCGCGCTGCTTGTCGCGCTCTTTGCCTATCGGAACTTCGCCGTGGGTACGACCTATTCAAAGACAGAGACAGTACAGGCCGCCCTTTTTGGCATCATTGTGCTAGGCGATCATCCAAGCTCCGGCGCCGTCGCCGCGATCCTTGTAAGCCTCGCAGGCGTCGTTGCGATCTCGATGGCGAAGTCGCATCTGACTTTCGCGAATTTCGTTCGTTCCTTCGCAGAGCGTCCGACGCTGATGGGCCTCGGTTCGGGCGCAGGCTTCGGCATTTCGGCTGTCGCCTATCGCGCCGCCTCGCTCTCGCTCGGCCGTCCGGACTTCCTGATGCCCGCCGCCCTCACGCTCGTCGTGGTGCTCGTGATCCAGACCGTCGCCATGACGGCGTGGCTCGCATGGCGCGAACCGTCCCAACTCGTCGGCACGGCGCGGGCATGGAAGGTCAGCTCACTCGTCGGCATCGCAGGCTCGCTGGCCTCGATGGGCTGGTTCACCGCCATGACCATCGAGAATGCCGCCTACGTTCGCGCGCTCGGGCAGATCGAACTCGTCTTCACCTTCGCCTCGTCGCATTTCCTGTTTCGCGAGAATACGGAGCGGCTCGAGCTCACCGGGATATTGCTTGTGATCGGCGGGATTTTGCTGCTGCTTTTTACGAGGTAGGTGCCACGCCATGCCGAAGCACTTCGTAGCCGTCGCAATAGCACTTCTGCTGAATGGCCGCACGGCATGCGCAGCCGAGTGCCTATTCTACGAACCGGCGACAAGCACAATTTCTGGTGTTGTACATGTCATGCACGGCTATGGCCCGCCGGGCTTCGGTGAAAATCCAGACAACGACGCAAAGACCGTTTATCTGATCGTCAATCTCGATCACGCCACTTGTCTGAAGGGAGGAGACGGGGAACCCAACGAAGACATGGCGAATGTCAGACAGATTGAGCTTTTGCCACAAGAAGGAAAGATCGACCAAAGCCTGGACGGTCAGCACATTAAGGCCACCGGCAAACTCACGATGCACATCATCGATACAGGCAGCCCAGCCAACATTGCGATGCATGCCATAAGCATCGGCAAGGAATAGATATACCTATCGCGGCCTGTCGCCCGCCGTCGTCGTGCGATACATCAGCCGCCGGTGTCCGTCATAGCCGCCATCGGCGTAATGCTGGACACAGCGATTGTCCCACATGGTCAGCATGTCGACCTGCCACTTGTGGCGATAAACATACTTCTCCTGCGTCGAATGCTTCGTGAGGAAGACGATCAACGCCTCGCCTTCATCCCTCGTCATGCCTTCGATGCCGATCGTGTAAACGCGATTGACGTAGAGACATTTGCGGCC
>JAJXZC010000684.1 GCA_021780275.1 Pseudomonadota bacterium | reverse complement strand
CCCGTGCTCGACGTGCAGCGGCGGCAGGACCATCCCGACACGATCGACTTGCACGCCGCCATGAAGGGCGCCTGCGACCGGCACGACGCGACCTACTATCCGCGCTTCAAGAAATGGTGCGACGAATATTTCTTCCTGCCGCACCGGAACGAGCCGCGCGGCACGGGCGGCATTTTCTACGACCACCACAATTCCGGCGACTGGGAGAAGGACTTCGCCTTCACGCAGGATGTGGGCCGCGCCTTCCTCGACATCTATCCGAAGCTGGTGCGACGCCACATGAACGAGGCATGGACGCCCGAAGAGCGCGAGGAGCAGTTGATCCGCCGCGGCCGCTATGTCGAGTTCAACCTGCTCTATGACCGCGGCACGACATTCGGATTGAAGACCGGCGGCAACGTCGCGTCGATCCTGTCGTCCATGCCGCCGGAAGTGAAGTGGCCGTAACTGCGTAAAATCAATTAGCGCGCTCCTGCTATAGGCCCATCAACTATGCCGCTGTTTAAATATGTCCCTCTCGAAAGACTGGACATTCTGAAAAACCAGGAGATTCGATACACGCAACCGGGCGCACTTAACGATCCATTCGAAATGTCCGTTTTCTTGGAATACCTCATTGAGCCAGGAGAATTTGAAGCCCGGATCAGCGCCAATCTTCCCGACTTTGCGGCGAAAGAGTATGAAAAACTTCCTCCAGAGCAGAGAGCGAGAATCCCCCTAGCTGACTTTCTCTCTCGTGCCACGGCGGCGACCCCCGCTGCGCTTCCTGTTATGTACCAAGCGATGCAACGTTTAGTGCCCTTTGTGCGCGCGCAGCTACGCCGCGTCGATTCCGAAATGGGCGTCCTATCGTTGACCGCAACGGCCGATAACTTGCTGATGTGGTCGCACTATGCCGCTCAACATCGCGGCATGGTCATCGAATTCGACGAACGCCATCCGATCTTCCACGAGCGCAGAACTGAACAGGATGACTTTCGTCATCTGCGACCTGTGGTCTATTCTGGCACGATGCCCGCGATCACTCTGGACAACTTTGACGTTGTCGACTTCATTCTGACAAAGAGCTCAGAATGGGCTTACGAAAGAGAAGTAAGAATTCTGAAGGCCCTCTCGGATTCGAAGAGGTCAATCTCATCGATCGCCCCAGAATACGACATCTACCTCTTTGATATGCCGTCGACTGCGGTCAAGCGCGTTATTTTGGGTGCGCGGACGACCCCATCCGAGCATGAGCTGGTTTACACGACGATAATGGAGGCCCAGCACCTTCGACATATCGCTGTGCAACTCGCTACGCTTAATGACCGAACATTCGGACTCACATTTATCGACTATCGATGACGTGAGAGAGAACTCGATATGGCGAAAGGCGAGACGGCGGCGCAGCGCTTTCTGCGGCTCAACGGGTTCAGGGGCACGTTCCGCGAGGTGCCGGTGCCGAAGGACCGCAAGACCTCGGCGCTGGAAATGGCCGAAGCGAGCGGCATCGATCCGGCGCGGCTTTTCAAGACGCTGGTCGTGGAGACGGATGACGGCAAGCTCGCAGTCGCCATCGTCCCCGCCTCGCGCGATCTCGACCGCAAGGCGCTCGCCCGCGAGATCGGCGCGAAACGCGTCGACCTTGCCGCGAAGGACAAGGCGATCAAGATCACCGGCTATCAGATGGGCGCTTGCAGTCCGCTCGGCCAAAAGAAGAAGCTGCCGACCTTCCTGGATGCGAGCGCCGAAGGCTTCGACACGATCTATGTCAGCGGCGGCGCCTTCGGCCTTGAGCTTGAAATCGAAGCAAGCGAATTGCTGAATGCGACAGTGGGTAAGCTCGCCCGCATTGCCTGACGGGATCAACCGGCGAGCAGACCCTGATTTTCTTCCAGCACACCCGCAAGTCGCTCGATCTGTTCGCGCGTGTGGCCCGCATTGAGCATCACGCGAAGCCGCGCCTTGCGGATACCGACCGCTGGAAACTTCACCGCATCGACATGGATGCCGGCATCCTTGAGCAGACCCGCAAATCGGTCGCAGAGCCTTTCGTCGCCGATGAAGACGGGAACGATGGGCGTCGTGCGCGAGAGAACGCGATAGGGCAGCTTGTCCATCAGCGAGAGGAAATATTGCTGGTTCGCCCACATGCGCGCGCGGCGTTCCGGCTCGTCGCGGACCATGTCGATGGCTTCGATGCAAGCCAGCGCCTGATCCGGCGGCAGGGTCGAGGTGAAGGAATAGGCCGAGCAGCTCAGGCGCAGGATATCTCCGATATAGCTTTCGGTCGCGATGAAGCCGCCGATGGCGCCATAGGCCTTGCTCAGCGTTCCCATCTGGATGAGCCGCGGGCTCGTCACGCCGAAATGTTCCGATGTGCCGCTGCCATGTGCACCGAGCACGCCCGTGCCATGCGCGTCGTCGATATAGACCATGGCATCGTAGCGATCCGCGAGGGCCAGAAGTTCGGGCAGCGGCGCGATATCGCCATCCTGGCTGAAGACGCCATCGCTGACGATGATCTTGCCCTCGGCATCGGATTTGCTGAGCAGAGATTCAAGATGGTTCATGTCGCGGTGGCGAAAGTTGAATTTCTCGACTTCGGAAAGCCGGATGCCCTCGCGAATGCTCAGATGATTGAACTCGTCGGAGAAATAGGCGTAGCTGAATTTGCGCTTCGGGCGAAAGCCGTAGATGCGCGCGGATTGCGCGGGCTTCACGAGCGAGGAGAGCACGCCGAGATTTGTGAGATAGCCCGTCGCGAAGATAAGCGCCGTCTCCTTCTTCTTCAGCGCCGCAAGCTTCGCTTCAAGCTCGACATAAACATCGAGATTGCCGCCGAGCAATCGCGACTCGCAATTGCCGACGCCGTATCGATCGAGGCCCTTGCGCGCCGCCGCGACGAGGCGCGGACTGTCGGCAAGACCAAGATAATTGTTGGTGCTGAAGGAGACATAAGGTTTTCCGTTCTCACGGAAAACCGGCGAGGGAAGGCTCTCGACCGTCTGCACGTCATGCAGCGCGTCGCCACCGCCCATCCAGTCGCCAATGTCGCGATATTCGCGCATCGTCTGGACAGCAGGGATCGTTACGTCGCTTTGCGCGAGCGTCATTGCAGCTTCCGGCAAGATGGATGCTCCTGAAAAATAGCTTCAGCGCCACCGGGCGCCCGCGCGGTTTCAAGAAAACCGCTTGGGCCGCAAGGTCGTTCTCTTTCGCTCGGAAGTCGAATTAATTTTCGGATAGTTGCAAATAAGTCTCACCCCTGAAAATGGGGTAGACGGAACATTTTCATTACAAAAAGGAAATGTTGTGCTCAAACTTGCCGGAAAATGGCGGTTCTAGACCGCTTTCGAATGGCGCGCTTCGCCGGCGGTGAGGTAGCGATCGAAGACGGCGCAGGCAGCGCGGACAAGCGGCTTGCCTTCTTCCGTCACGATGAGACGACGCCCCTCGCGCTTGACGATGCCATCGGCTTCAAGACCCGTCATTGCTTCAAGTTCGGTCTCGAAGCTCGCGCCGCTCTTGCCGTATAGAGCGGCGATCTGATCGAGATCGACGCCCATATCGCACATCAGCCGTTCGATGATCGCGCGGCGAAGCTCATCATCAGCGTCGATGGCGATGCCGCGCGTGATCGGCAGCTTTCCCGCATGCACCATCTCCCTGTAGCGGTCGATGGCGATTTCATTCGCGACATAGCCCTGCGGCAGCGAACCGATGGCCGAGGCACCGAAGCCGATCAGCGCGGGCGCGCTGTCAGTGGTATAGCCCTGGAAATTGCGATGGAGCTCGCCCTTCCTCTGCGCGAGCGTGAGTTCGTCGTCGGGCAACGCGAAATGATCGAGGCCGATGGCGACATAGCCAAGCTCCTGAAGCCGCGCGGAGGCCGCTTCATATTGGCGCCAGCGCTCCGCCATATCGGGCAGCGCCTCTTCCGGGATGAGCTTCTGATGCGTCTTCATCCACGGCACATGCGCATAGCCGAACAGCGCGATGCGTGCGGGGCGCAGCGCCGCGCCGCGCTCCACCGTCTCGACGACGCTCGCCACCGTCTGATGAGGAAGCCCGTAGCAGAGGTCCATGTTGATCGCGTGGACGCCATGCTTGCGCAGCCAGAGGATGACGCGCTCCGTCACTTCGAAAGGCTGGATGCGGTTGATCGCCTTCTGCACCACAGGGTTGAAGTCCTGCACGCCGATGGATGCGCGCGTGACGCCCGCCTTTGCCATGGCGATGACATAGTTTTCATCGGCCGTGCGCGGGTCGAGCTCGACGGCAATCTCCGCGCCCGGCAGCATGTCGAAATGTTCGCGCAGCTTCCCGACCATGCGGGTGAAGTCTTCCGGCTTCAGAACCGTCGGGCTGCCGCCGCCGAAATGGATGTGGCGGAAAGCCATGCGGGCCGGGAGCTTCGAGGCGACGAGTTCGATCTCGGCGAGCAACGCGTCGAGATAGCTCGCGACCGGTGCGTAGCGCTTCGTCGCCTTGGTGTGGCAGCCGCAGAACCAGCACATCTCCGCGCAATAGGCGACGTGGAGATAGAGCGAGAGGGGCGTCTTCGGGTCGAGTTCGCCAAGCCAGCGCTCATAGCGCGCGCCATCGACGCCGGGGCCGAAATGGGGCGCCGTCGGGTAGGAGGTGTAACGCGGCACCCGGAGGTCATATCGCTCGATGAGATCGGCACGCATGGCGGGACGCTATCCTGATTTACACGGCAGACAATCGGTCGCTTTGTCGCGGCCGGGCCTCGCTAAAACAATGACGAAACCTCGGCTTCATGCGGGAGAGCGGCATTGATCGGGGTCAAGATCGCGTTTTCACCGTTTGATTTATTGTTCTTGAGGTCTGAATTCAAAGCCCTGCGACATTGCGTCAGATCAAGGCGGGTGAGAACGAGTCGCGCTCTATTGTCCCCGGCTCCAGCAAGGGAGAGCGCCATGCTCGTTCAAATCGATTCCAATCCGCGTCTCGCCGCGATCTGGCATTTCGGTGAGGTAATGTGCGTGCCCGTAGCCGTGCTGCTGACGGTGACGGCGTTTATGTTCTAAGGCGCTTCCTGCTCTTTGGTATATTTCGCGACCTCGCGGAGCAGGTCCTGCATGCGGCCCTTGTTGCCGAAGTCCCAGGTCGCACCGAAATTCAGATCGTCGAGCAACCAACCTCCGCCGGTTTTGACCAGCACGGCCTTGTCGGTCCAGTGGGTCGGCTTTTCGTCTGCGCCCCCTGCATAGGTCAGCTCAACGTCGCAAGTCGCTGCCTCAGCCTTCTCCACGCACTTTCCGAGCCGGTACGACGTCGCGCCCTCGAACAGCGACGAGAAGGGATCGCCCTCGACCAGCGGCGGCTCTTCGTTCTTCGTCAGCCTGAAATGCAACTGTTCGGCGGCATCCGCATCCGCGAGCAGCTTGTCGAGCGCGGGCGAGATCAGCGGCGTGAAGACGGCGCGCGCCTTCGCGTCGGGGATGCCGCGCACCTGCGCTTTCAGATAGGCATCGTAAAACGCTTTTGTTGCAGTGGCAGGGCTATCGCTTCCGGCTGCGAGAGCTGGCGCCGCAATCGCCAGGAGCACCGACAAGATAGCGTAACGCACCAGCCCTTTCATTTTATCCCCTAATAGATCGTCGCCTGCACCACGGCCTTCAGCCGTTCGATGATCGAGAATTCGTCGTCGGTGAAATCGGCGTCGATCCACCATTCCTCGACCTCGCGCCAGACGCGGCCGATCTCCGGGCCTTCGGGCACGCCTGCCGCCTTGATCATCGCACCGGTGAGCGGGAATTCCGGCTTC
>JAJXZC010000333.1 GCA_021780275.1 Pseudomonadota bacterium | reverse complement strand
CGCAGTCGCCCGCCGATCGCGAAAAACTCGACGGCCTCTATGAGTGCATTCTCTGCGCCTGCTGCTCGACCTCCTGCCCGTCCTATTGGTGGAATGGCGACCGCTATCTCGGCCCGGCCGCGCTGCTTCAGGCCTATCGCTGGCTTGCCGACAGCCGCGACCAGCAGACGAACGAGCGCCTCGACCTTCTTGAGGACCCGTTCAAGCTCTATCGCTGCCACACGATCATGAACTGCGCCAAGGCCTGCCCGAAGGGCCTGAATCCGGCCAAGGCGATTGCCGAGATCAAGCAGATGATGGTCGATCGCGCCTGATCGTTCGGATATCGAAGTTGAAAAGGCCGCTCACCGAGCGGCCTTTTTGTTTGTGACCGCGATAGGCGTCTCTGCTGTCACCCCGGGCTTGTCCCGGGGTCCAAGGGCCACTTGCTCGGAGCCCGCCGCCCCTGGATCCCGGCACGGGGCCGGGATGACACCTGTTTGTGAGACAGGCTTGTCGACAATCATTCGACGCGCATAATCCCCGCATGAGCGAAAGACATTGGCACAAGGGCGCCTGCCACTGCGGCGCCGTCACATTCGAGGTCGAGACGCCGGACGACGTTGTGATCGACGATTGCAACTGTTCGATCTGTGCGAAGACGGGATTTCTGCATCTCATAGTGCCGGCCTCCCGCTTCCGCATCCTCTCCGGTGAGGACAAGCTCACCACCTACACATTCAATACCGGCACGGCGAGGCATCTCTTCTGCTCCGTCTGCGGCGTAAAGCCCTTCTATGTGCCGCGCTCAAATCCCGATGGCTGGAGCGTCAATTTCCGCTGCCTCGACCGCGCGGAGTTCGGCAACGTCGAAATCCGTCCCTTCGACGGCCAGAACTGGGAAGCGAACGCCGCCACGCTTGCGCATCTGAGCAAGGACTAGCAGCACTCACTCCTTCACATATTCATTGTCCGGCGCGGAATATTCGACCAGCGCCGCCATCGCGCGTTTGAGATCGGGATAGGTCGAGAAGGCGCAATCGTTGCCGCTTTGTGTGATGTTGAAGGTCTCGCGGCTCTTGCCGTGCTGGGCGGCAACGCGGGCGAAGTCGCTGCAATTGGGCGAGTAGCGCAGCCAGCCATCGCCCTTTTTGCGGAAGATGCCGTACATCACCGCATCGTCGGGTTTCTCGCCGCGGCCCAGGGCGATGAAGTCGCCATTGCCGATGTCATCCATGAGGCCCGCAACGGGGTCGTCGCCATCCAGCGTGTAGAGATAATCCGCGCCTTTGCGCGTGATGGTGACGTGGCGCGGCGCATCGTCCATGCGCTTGCCATTGCCGTCGAGCTTGTAGACGGCGAAGCGCGCGCCGTCGGCAATCGGATAGTCGGCCTCGGCGGGGCCGAAAAGGGGCGTCTTGCTGATGAAGCAGGCGGTGAGCAGCAGGCAGGCGGCAAGGGCGGCGGCAAGGCGGAGCATGTGAAATCCTCCCGAATGTCCGCTCCCATGCTGCACCTGGATGGCGCCTTTCGCAAAGGCGGCGCGCAGACATGAAACGGCCCGCGCCTAGGGGGGGAAGCGCGGGCCGCACATTCTGTGGCTGGAGATAGGCCGGGGCGACAAGCGCAGCCGGGGCTCAGCCGAGGTGTCAACGTCAATGCCGACGATTGAAGGATTGCATGACAAAGCTGAACCGCCGGTGAACAAGGGGGCTTGACTCGCTTCTATATTTCCACAATATTGGAAATATGAAATCAGAAGCCGCCATAGCCGCTTTGTCGGCACTTGCCCAGGAAACCCGTCTCGCGATCTACCGGGCGCTGGTCCGCGCCCATTCCCCGAAGGAGGGGGAGGGCGGGCTTGCGGCGGGTGACATCGCCGAGGCGCTCGACGTTCCCCCCGCGACGCTTTCCTTCCATCTGAAGGAACTCGCGCATGCGGGGCTCGTGACCTCGCAGCGCGACGGGCGCTCGATCGTCTACAAGGCCGATCTTTTGGCCATGCGCGGCCTCACCGAATTCCTGCTCGAAGATTGTTGTCAGGGTGCCTGTGGCACAGTCGGCAGTCGGGCAGGCCAACGCAAAAAGGAGTGTGCGTGATGAAGAGATTGCATGTGAGCTTCGGCGTCGCCGATCTTGAGAAGTCCGTGACGTTCTATTCGACGCTGTTCGGCGCGGAGCCGACTGTGCGTCGTCCCGGCTATGCGAAATGGATGCTTGAAGACCCGCGCGTCAATTTCGTCGTCGAGACGCTTTCCGGCGACAAGGGCTTCGGCCATGCCGGCATTCAGGTTGAAAGCGCGAACGAGCTCGATCCGATTTTCGAGCGGCTGAAAGAGGCTGAGGCGCCCTATCTGCCGGAAGGCATGACGACCTGCTGCTACGCGAAGTCTGAAAAGAGCTGGACCGCCGATCCCGACGGCATTCGCTGGGAAGCTTTTTATACGCATCATGTGATGGATGAATTCGGTACCGGCCCGGTACTCGAAAAGATCGATACGGGCGAGGAGGGCTCAGTCTGCGGCTGCTCCGCCCCGAAGGTCGAAGTGAAGGTCGAGGCGCCCGCCGCGCCTGCCTGTTGCGGCTGATCGAACATGCCGGCCATCACGACGGCTGATGCCTGGCTCGGCTCGGAGATCCAGTCCTCCACGGACTGGATCTATCGGCTGACGCCTGACGACGTCGACGAGCTTCGCGCGGCCCTTGGCGAGGCGCGCAGCCGCGAGGCGGATTTCTATCGCTGGAGACGCGAGGATTTTCCGCTACCGAGGCTCGGGTCCCGCATCACGGGGTGGATGCGTGAACTCGATCGCGGCCGTGGCTTTATTCTCATCAAGGGCTTTCCGGTTGCCGAGCACACGAAAGAGGAATGCGCCGCGATCTATTGGGGCATCGGGCTTCATATGGGCCGTGCCGTTTCGCAAAACGCCGATGGCGATCTCCTCGGCGATATTCGCGACACGGGCGCCGACCCTAAAACCTATGGCGTGCGGCTCTACAGGACGCGGGCGGAGCAGGATTTTCATACCGATGGCGCCGATGTCATCGGCCTTTTCTGCCTGAGGCCGGCGAAGTCGGGCGGCATCAGCCGCATCGTCAGTTCGGTCGCGATCTTCAATGAGGTGCAGCGCGCGCATCCCGAGCTCGCCTCGACGCTCTTCAAATCCTTTCCCTTCGATACGCAGGGCCAGCACAAGCCCGGCCAGAAGCCCTGGTTCGATTTTCCGCTTTGCCAGTTCGTCGACGAACGTCTCAGGACCTTCTTCATTCCCTGGTACATTCGCGAGAGCCAGCAGCATGAGGAAGCGCCGAGACTGACGAGAGAGCAGGAGGACGTAATCGCCTTCATCGAAAAGACGGCGAACGACCCCCACTTCTATCTCGACATGAATTTCGAGCCTGGCGACATGCAGTTCCTCAAGAACGCTTCTGTGCTGCACAAGCGTGCGGAATATGAAGACTGGGACGATCCCGACCGGAAGCGCCATCTGCTGCGGCTCTGGATCGTCGAGCCCAATTTCACGGCAGGCGACGCGATGTTGCGTTCGGGCATCGCGCAAACCTCCGACACCGTTGCCTCTCTTATCCATGCGAAAGACGCCCATGAGCGATGAATCGAAGATTTACAACGTCCTCTTTCTCTGCACCGGCAATTCGGCGCGCAGTGTGCTTGCCGAGACATATCTCAATGCGCGCGGCGGTGGTCGCTTCCGCGCCTTCAGTGCCGGCAGCCACCCGACCGGAAAGGTGAACCCTTATGCGATCGAGGTGTTGCGCTCGGCGCAGCTTCCGGTCGAGGGATTGCGGTCCAAATCCTGGGATGAATTCGCAGAACCCGGCGCGCCGCAGATGGATTTCATCATCACCGTCTGCGACAACGCGGCGGGCGAAGTATGCCCCATATGGCCCGGCCATCCGACGAGCGCACATTGGCCGTTCGAGGATCCGGCGGCGGCGACCGGTTCGGAAGCGGCGATCCGGCGCAAATTCGTCGAGGTCTTCATGCAGGTTCGTCGCCGCATCGATCTCTTCGTGAGCTTGCCGCTCCGCAGCCTTGAGGGCATGGCGCTGAAGCGCAAGCTCAACGAGCTCGGCGGAGACAATCTGGCCGGTGCGGATTGATGGCGTTTCCTCAGGAAAAGGCGCCGTCGCGCCTCGGTTTTCTCGACCGCTATCTGACCTTCTGGATTTTCGCCGCCATGGCGGCAGGCATCGGCATCGGAACGGTCTTCACCGGCGTTCCGGCGATGCTCGACGGGCTTTCCATCGGATCGACCAATGTTCCCATCGCCATCGGCCTCGTGCTGATGATGTATCCGCCGCTTGCGCGGGTGAAATATGAGGAACTGCCGCGCATCTTCGAGGATCGCAAGGTTCTCGCACTGTCGCTGATACAGAACTGGCTCATCGGACCTGTGCTCATGTTCGCACTGGCCGTGATCTTCCTGCGCGATCAGCCTGCCTATATGACCGGCCTCATTCTCATCGGCATTGCGCGCTGCATCGCCATGGTGATCGTCTGGAACCAGCTCGCGCGCGGCAGCGCGGAATATGTGGCGGCGCTCGTCGCCTTCAACAGCATATTCCAGCTCCTTTTCTTCAGTCTCTATGCGTGGTTTTTCCTGAACGTGCTGCCGCCGCTCTTCGGTCTCGAGGGGCAGGTGATCGCCGTGTCCTTCTGGCTGATCGCGGGCGCGGTGCTCATCTATCTCGGACTGCCATTCGCGGCCGGATATGTGACGCGGCGCATTCTTCGGCCGCGTTTTGGCGCTGATTGGTATGACGAGGTTTTCGTGCCTCGCATCGCGCCACTCACCCTTGTCGCGCTTCTTTTCACCATTCTCGTGATGTTCGCGCTGAAGGGCGATACGGTGCTGGCTCTGCCACTCGATGCTGTTCGCATTGCTGTGCCGCTGACGCTCTATTTCGTCATCATGTTCTGCATCAGCTTCGCGATGGGCAAGATGCTCGGTGCGGATTACGCGCGCACGACCTCGCTTTCCTTCACGGCGGCCAGCAATAATTTCGAACTGGCGATAGCGGTGGCCATCGCAACCTTCGGCATTGCCTCGCCGGTCGCCTTTGCAACTGTGATCGGCCCGTTGGTCGAAGTGCCGGTGCTGATCCTGCTGGTGCGGGTTGCGCTGCGATTGCGCAAAGGATTTTCGACGCAGGAAAACCCGCGCGCCTGAGGCGTGCGGGTCGTCCCGATCGATGAGAGTTACTGGGCCTGAGCAGGGGCCTCGGTGGCGGGGGCCGCCGGAGCAGCCGGCGTCGTGGCCGGAGCGGTTTCAGCGGCGGGCGCTGCCTGTTCGGCCGCCGGAGCAGTCGTGCTGGTGCTCTCTTCCTTTTTGACCGCCTTCTTGTGCTTCTTCTTGTGGTGCTTCACCGGCGCGGCCTTTTCCTGAGCGGCCTTCTCGGTGGCGGCGGCGGGAGCCGCGGCTTCAGGCGCTGCGGGCGCTGCGGTTTCAGGTGCAGCCGGCGTCGCCGGCGCGACCGCGGCGGGCGCCTCGGTCGTGGCGGGGGCTGCGGTGTCGGCCGCGAAAGCGAGCGTCGGTGCGACGGCGATCAGCGTGGCGGCGAGAATGGCATTACGAATCCTGGACATGGATCAATCCTCTTGTCAGTCCATCCCGGCGGGGTTTGGGGGGTGCCGGGATTTGATGGGCAGAGCTTCGCAGGATGCGCCTGAACCCTGCATGAATGGGTTTCCGGAATACCGTTCATCTTTGTGATCTTATTGCGGCAGGCCGTGGAGGATATGAGACGTATACGGATTAGTTCTGCAGGCAATGAAAAACCCGCGCACC
>JAJXZC010000340.1 GCA_021780275.1 Pseudomonadota bacterium | reverse complement strand
CGGAATTGTCGAAGAAGACGACCGGGAACTTGCCTCGCATCCTTTTCTTGCGGGCGAGGAAATCAGCATCGCCGATTGTTTCCTCTTTCCGCATCTCCATCTCGCCAGCCTTACGCCCGAAGGCGCCGAGGCGCTGGCGCATGCGAGGTTGGCAAGCGCATGGCTTGCGCGCATGCGGTCGCGTCCGAGTTATGCGGCCGCGGATCAATTGCGCCAGAAGGCGGCTTGAGCGTCAGCGAAACGCCGGTGGAAGGTCCGCTTCGGGGATCAGCAGATCGTCGGTGATCCTGAGCCAGGTTTCTTCGATGAGTTTCGCCATGCCTTCGCGCTGCGGCGTCGCGGTCGTCTTCTTCGACAATTCCGCGAAGGCGCGGTCGCGATGGTCCTTTGAGGGCCAGCGTGCATAGGCAACCCAGTCGCCATTCTCGGCGCGGTGAAGGCGCGACCCTCCACCGCCATGATGCGTCATGATTTCGACGGTGATCTCATGCCAGCGGCGCCGGAATTCCTCTGCGTCTTTTTCCTCGACACGCCAACGGTAGATGACGGCGAACATGCCTGTCCTCCACGATCCGGGTTGAAAGCTCGTCGCTGTTTCAGGCGGTCGGCTGGGCCGCCGCCTTTTCTTCCCTGAAGCGCTCGCTGGCGCGCTTCTTCACCGTTTCGCTCTTGAGCTGTCCGCAAGCCGCCATGATGTCGCGGCCGCGCGGCGTGCGCACGGGGCTCGCATAGCCAGCTCGATTGACGACATCGGCGAATTTTTCGATCTGCGCCCAGTCCGAGCATTCGTAAGGGCTGCCGGGCCATGGATTGAAGGGGATCAGGTTGATCTTCGCCGGAATACCCTTCAGCAGACGGACGAGTTCCTTCGCATCGGCGAGACTGTCGTTCACGCCCTTCAGCATCACATATTCGAAGGTGATGCGCCGCGCGTTCGAGAGGCCGGGATAGTTGCGGCAGGCGTCGAGCAATTCGTCGATCGGATATTTCTTGTTGAGCGGCACGAGCTTGTCGCGCGTCTCGTTGTTCACCGCATGGAGCGAGATGGCGAGGCCGCAGCCGATTTCCGCGCCCGCGCGTTCGATCATCGGCACGACGCCGGAGGTCGAAAGCGTGATGCGGCGCTTGGAGAGCGAAAGACCCTCGCCGTCCGACACGATGTCGAGCGCGTCGCGCACATTCTCGAAATTGTAGAGCGGCTCGCCCATGCCCATCATGACGATGTTGGTGACCATGCGGTCGTCGGAATTGCGGCCCGAATCCGGCCACTCGCCGAGAGCGTCGCGCGCGACGAGCAACTGCCCCACGATTTCGCCCGCCGTCAGATTGCGGACGAGCTTTTGCGTGCCGGTATGGCAGAAGGTGCAGGTCAGCGTGCAGCCGACCTGGCTCGAAATGCACAGCGTGCCGCGGCCTTCCTCGGGGATATAGACGGTCTCGATTTCCGGGCCGGGAACGCCGGGCTTGTCGGAGCGGAGCCGCATCAGCCATTTGCGCGTGCCGTCCACGGACTTCTGCTCGACCACGACTTCCGGCCGCTCGACCACGAAGGCTTCGGCGAGCTGGGCGCGCATGTCCTTGGAGAGCGTCGTCATGTCGGCGAAATCGGACAGACCGCGATTGTAGATCGCGTTCCAGAGCTGGCCGACGCGCATCTTGATCTGCTTCTCAGGCAGGCCGAAGGCACGCAGCGCCTCGGCAAGCCCGTCGCGGGTCAGGCCGAGAAGGTTCGTCTTGGCCGCGCGCAGGGGGGCGGCGTCTGCCGCTTCGTCCCGCTTATGCGCAATGTCGAGTGTCGTGGCCATAGCTTTATCCTGCCGGGGCCCGGAAGGGGGCCTCGTTTCGCCGGGGGTCATAGCATAGATGGGGCCGCGCCCGCGACTCTGCCAGATGAGGCCGGATCAGGGCCTTGGAAGCCTATTTGCAGGCTTCGTCGATCTTCTTCAGGGCCGTGCCGGCGCCTTTCAGCGAATAGGTGTCGGTGGTCGTGGTCTTGCGGGCCGAGGTGCCCTTGATGACCATGGTCGAGCCTGAACGGATCGCCTTCACCATGACGGGCTCGTCGCTCGTCTTGTCGAGCCAGGCCCAGTACTGGTGCTCGCCGCCTTCGGAAACGCCCGTGAACATCTGGAATTTCGCCTTGCCGATGGTGGCGAAGGGCTTCGATGTCGGGCTGAAGGTGTAGCCCGAGCGCAGGCTGACCTCGTTTCTGACATTCCGGCCGGGGCGATGGGTAATCATGAAATAGACATCGCCGCGCTTTGCCCCCTTGGGCTCCTGCGTCCTGGGCTCGGCGAGCACGTAGCAGATGCGGTCCGCATCGGAGCCATAGGTATAGGCCGACCAGTCGTCGAATTTTCCCAGAAGTTTCGGGGCGTCGGCGGCCTCGGCGGCTCCGCCCAGGGCGAACCCGCCGAGCGCGGGCGCCAGCAGGGCGGCAAATGCGACGGCGGAAGCAAGAAAGCGTGTGCGTGTCAGCATTTATGAGGGCTCATCTCTGCTTGGGGGATCTGCGTCGGGCTTTGCTCTTGGAACAGGCGACGACCATAACGGGCGCGGCGGCCGATTTCCAGACAACTTGGGCAGAAACCGGGCAGGCGCGACGCCCGGCTCATCTGGCAGGTTCGGCCCCCCCTGTGGTAATGAGGAACACCGATATTGAAACAGGCCCTTATGGCCGCAAAAAGGCAGGGAGCGACCCATGAAAGCGATTTTGTGCAAGGAATACGGACCGCCGGAAAAGCTCGTCATTGAAGAGGTGCCGACGCCGGAGCCCAAAAAGGGTCAGGTCCTGATCGAGGTCCATTCGGCCGCCGTCAATTTCCCCGACGTGCTCATCATCGAGAACAAGTATCAGTTCAAGCCGCCGCTGCCCTTCTCTCCGGGCGGCGAAGTCTCGGGGCTCGTCACCAAGGTCGGCGAAGGCGTCACCAAGGTGAAGGTCGGCGACCGGGTGATCGGCTCTTCCGGCTGGGGCGGCTTTGCCGAGGAGCTCGTGCTCGACGAGGCGCGCGTCACGCCCATTCCCGGCGAGATGGATTACGTCACTGCGTCTGCCTTCCTGATGACCTATGGCACGTCGCATCACGCGCTGAAGGACCGCGCGCATCTGAAGCCCGGCGAAAACCTGCTCGTGCTGGGCGCGGCTGGCGGTGTCGGCCTTGCCGCCGTCGAACTCGGCAAGGCGATGGGCGCGCGCGTCATCGCGGCGGCTTCCTCGGAAGACAAGCTTCAGGTCTGCCGCGAGCATGGCGCCGACGAGACGATCCTCTATCCCACGGGTTCGCTCGACAAGGATCAGCAGAAGGCGTTGACGGACCGCATCAAGGAACTCACCGGCGGACAGGGTGCCGATGTCGTCTATGACCCGGTCGGCGGCGACTATTCCGAACCGGCGCTCCGTGCGACGAACTGGGAAGGCCGTTTCCTCGTCGTTGGCTTTGCCGCGGGCCCGATCCCCAAGGTTCCGCTCAACCTCGCGCTGCTCAAGGGCTGCCAGATCGTCGGCGTCTTCTGGGGCGCCTTCACCGGCCGCGAGCCCGCCCGTCATCAGGAAAATCTCAAGGAACTGATGACATGGTTCAAGGAGGGCAAGCTGCGCCCGCATGTCTCGCGCACCTACAAGTTCGAGGAGGTGGCGCAGGCTCTGAACGACATGGCGGCGCGCAAGGTGAAGGGCAAGATCGTTCTGGTGCCGTCGCGCTAGCGGCTGCCTGACGGTTCGGAATGAAGGGGGACGCGCCGATGGGCCGACTGCTCGTGATGATCGGCGCTGGAATCGGGCTGGCGATCCTCGTCCTGTTCGGTTTCCTCCTTTATGTCCTGCTTGCCTCCGGCAATCCGGCCTATTGGGAAGGAGACATTGCGGCCTTCGAGCGCCGCGATGTCTCCAACCCGCCGCCGCGGGACGCGGTGCTTTTCGTCGGCGCGGACGATGTGCGGCAATGGGCTACGCTGCCCTATGATCTTGCGCCGGTGCCGGTGATACAGCGAGGCTTCGGCGGAGCGCAGATCTCGCATGTCACGCATTTCGCGCCGCGCATCGTCGTTCCCTATCGACCGCGTGCCATCGTGCTGATGGCGGGCGAGGCCGATCTTTCCGATGTGCGTGGCCGCAGGCCCGAAGACGTGCTCAACGACTTCAAGACATTTGTCGCGACGCTGCGCGGCCACGGCATTTCGGCACCGATCTATTTCGTTTCCATCCGCCCGTCGCCGATGCGCAGCTCGCGCTGGCTGGGGGCGCTGCGCGCGAACGCGCTGATCCAGGATTACGAGAAGACGGCGCCGGGGCTTTACTACATCGATGTCGCGTCTTCCTTTTTTGACGGGGGCGGCAATTTGCGTCGGGAGCTGTTCCGCTGGGACGGGCTCTCGCTCAACGAAAAGGGCTATGCGCTGCTGACGCAGATCATCAAACCCATGCTCGTCAAGGCCGGCTACGGCACGGGCAGCGAACTGCAATAACGGCGAAAACGCCGACAACAGAACAAACGGACGGGAGAGCGAAATGGCGTTGCAGAAGATTTCGAAGGAAACGAGGGCGGGTCTCGTCGAAGGCGAATACGATCCGAAGTTTCAGGGCGTGGTCGACGCCTTCATCGAGAATTTCGAAACGCGCGAGGAAGTCGGCGCGAGCCATTCGATCACGCTCGAAGGCAAGACTGTTCTCGACATCTGGGGCGGCCGCAAGACGCCGGGCGGCGACGCCTGGACGCGCGACACCGTGTCGATCGTTTTCTCCTGCACCAAGGGCGCGACGGCGATCTGCGCGCATATGCTCGCCGATCGCGGCCTTCTCGATCTCGATGCGCCGGTCGCAAAATACTGGCCGGAATTCGCCGTCAACGGGAAGGAGGAGGCCATCGTCTCGATGATGCTCGACCATTCCGTCGGCGTGCCGCATGTGCGCGAAAAGGTGAAGGAAGGCGGCTATTACGACTACGACTACATGATCGATCTCGTCGCAAGGGAAAAGCCCTTCTGGCAGCCCGGTACGCGCAACGGCTATCACGGCGTGACTTTCGCCTGGACGGTGGGCGAGATCGTGCATCGCGCGGCGAAGAAGCGCCTCGGTCAGTTCTTCCGCGACGAGGTGGCAAAGCCTCTCGGCATCGATTTCCAGATCGGCCTGCCGGAAGTGGACGAGGCCCGCGTCGCGCCCATGATCTATGCGGTGCCCGACGAGGCGACGATGAAGTCGAAATTCACGCAGGCGATCCTCGCCGATCCGCAATCGCCCTCGGCGCTCTTCCTCGGCAATAACGGCAACGCCAATTTCAATTCGCGCGAATGCCACGCTTCTGAAATCGGTTCGGCCAACGGCATCTCGAACGGACGCGGCCTTGCGGGCCTTTATGCGCCGCTCGCCAATGGCGGCGGCAAGCTCGTCTCGAAGGACACGCTCGACCGCATGGGCCGCGTCGCCATGGCGACGCATGAGGATGCGACGTTGATGATCCCGTCGCGCTTCGCGCTCGGTTTCATGAAGTCGATGGACAACCGCAGGGTGCCGAACACGAGCAACATGAGCTGCATCATGTCGGACGCCGCTTTCGGTCACGTCGGCATGGGCGGCTCGATCGGCTTCGCCGATCCCGAAGCGCGAATGAGCTTCGGCTACAACATGAACAAGATGGGTAACGGCATTCTCGTCAATGATCGCGCGCAGTCGCTGATCGACGCCGCCTATCTCGCACTCGGCTATCGCTCCAATCAGAGCGGCGTCTGGGCCTTGTAAGCCGCAAGCTCCGCTTCGAGCACGTCGATTTTCGTCTGCAGATGCGCCAG
>JAJXZC010000063.1 GCA_021780275.1 Pseudomonadota bacterium | reverse complement strand
GTTTGGGAGGAACGCCAACTGGCGTCTGACTGATACCTTTGCCTCCACCGAAACGCACGCGCGCCGCGCCACGGCTGAACCCGGGTTCGGCGAGCAGGACAGCCCATTGGCGCGCAAGCGCCCATGCGGACAGGGAGAAACACATGTCGACACTGACGCTCAACAAAATAACGTCGCAGCGTGGCATATCCGTCGGCGAGGCCACTAAGAAGATCGCCGACCTCGGCTGGAACCCCTCCTATGTGCAGGAGGCGATGACGTTCCCGACCGATTACAAGATCAAGAAAGCCCCGCGCGACCCTATGAAGCAGGTGCTGCGCTCCTACTTCCCCATGCAGGAGGAGAAGGACAACCGCGTCTATGGGGCGCTCGACGCGGCGTTGCGCGGCGACATGTTCCGCAATGTCGAGCCGCGCTGGGTCGAGTGGATGAAGCTGTTCCTCGCCATCATCCCGTTCCCGGAAATCTCTGCGGCGCGCTCGATGGCGATGGTGGCCAGGCTCGCTCCCGGCGAGGATCTGCGCACCGGCTTCACCATGCAGATGGTCGACGAGTTCCGCCACTCCACCATTCAGATGAACCTGAAGAAGTGGTACATGGAGAACTATATCGACCCGGCCGGCTTCGACATCACCGAAGAGGCCTTCGGCAAATGCTACGCGACCACGATCGGGCGCCAGTTCGGCGAAGGCTTCATCACCGGCGATACGATGACGGCCGCCTGCATGTATCTGACGGTGGTGGCGGAGACGGCGTTCACCAACACGCTGTTCGTCGCGATGCCCTCGGAAGCGGCGCGCAACGGCGATTATGCACTGCCGACGGTGTTCCTGTCCGTGCAGTCTGACGAGAGCCGACATATCGGCAACGGCCACTCGCTGTTGATGGCGGCGTTGAAGGAGCCGGAGAACCATCTCCTGCTCGAGCGCGACCTGCGTTACGCCTTCTGGCAGAACCACGCCATCGTCGACGCCGCGATCGGCACGTTCATCGAATACGGCACCACCAACCGCGACAAGAACAAGGAGTCTTACGCGGAAATGTGGCACCGCTGGATCTTCGAGGACTATTATCGCACTTATATGCTGCCGCTCGAGAAATACGGCGTGAAAGTGCATCACGACGATGTGCATGAGGCCTGGAACCGCATCACCAAGAAGCACTATGTCCACAAGACGGCTCAATTCTTCGCCGTCGGCTGGCCAGTCAACTTCTGGCGCATCGAGGCTCAGCGCGATGCGGACTTCGAGTGGTTCGAGGCCAAATATCCCGGCTGGTACGCCGAGTTCGGCGACTTCTGGAAGTGGTACGACAAGCTAAGCCATCGCGGCGAAACGGTCATCACCTTCAACGGCGACACGGGATATGTCTATCCCCACCGCTGCTGGAGCTGTCTCGTGCCCTGTCTCATCCGGGAAGACATCGTCACCGACGAGATCGACGGCAAGCTCCACACCTTCGCCCACGAGCTCGACCGCTGGACGGCGGTGGAGGCGTTCGCTGACGAGTATCAGGGCCGCCCGACGCCGGCGATGGGCCGCTTCAGCGGCAAGCGCGAATGGGAGACGGTTTACCACGGCTGGGATCTCGCCGACGCCATCAAGGACCTCAACTTCGTGCGTCCCGACGGCAAGACGCTGATCCCGCAGCCGCACCTGCGCTTCGACGACAAGGAGATGTGGACGCTCGACGACGTTCGCGGCCACACGCTGCTGTCGCCGCTGACGCTGCTGCGCGAGATGAGCCCGGCTGATCGCGAGAAGTCGCTCGCCGAATACCGCAAGGGCTTCACGATCAACCCCTGCCGTTGATCTGAAGGGGCGCGGCGGTCCCGCCGCCGCGCCCTCCTGACAATCCACGCGCTGGCGATCGCGCGCGCAACCCATCGAGAGACGCTGAACTATGTGCGCTCATGTCGTGAGATTGGAGCCTGTTGGCGTGGAGTTCGAGGCTGAGCCCGGGGAGACGCTGCTTAACGCAGCTTTCCGGCAAGGCATCGCTCTGCCGCATGGCTGCAAAGAGGGCCAATGTTCGGCCTGTAAATGCATTCTCACCGACGGCGACGCCGACATGCTGCGCTATTCCACCTTTGCGCTCAACGACGGCGAGAAAGACAGCGGCCATATCCTGCTCTGCCGGGCGCGCGCCTATTCCGACCTCGCCGTCGAGCTGCTGAACTATGACGAGGAGCTGCTGTCGCGCTCC
Source organism: Pseudomonadota bacterium (assembly GCA_021780275.1). The sequence continues at coordinate 3,590 of JAJXZC010000063.1, read as the reverse complement.
ATCGCGGTCAAGACCTTTCGCGGCAACATCACGCGCATCGCGCATCTGACGCATGACATTCGCAATATCGAGATCGAGCTCGAGGCGCCCCTTAAATTCTGGGCGGGTCAATATGTCGACATCACCGTCACGACCCAGGGCGGGGAGACGATCACGCGTTCGTTCTCCATGGCAAATCCGCCGCTCCAGGCCAAAAAGCTCGAATTCATCATTAAGAAATATCCAGAAGGAAAATTCTCAGGAGAACTCGATTCCGGAGGCGTCAAGCTCGGAGCCGCCGTCAGCGTCGTCGGGCCCTACGGAACCTGCTTCCGACGAGAGGGACGCGACGGACCGCTGATTCTGGTCGGCGCCGGCTCGGGCATGTCGCCGGTCTGGTCGATCCTCAACGATCACATCAACAGCGGCGAGCGGCGGCCGGTCTATTTCTTCTATGGCGCCCGCACGCGCGCCGATCTTTTCTATGTCGAAGAGATCGAGTCGTTGTGCAGCGCGCATCCCGAGGTCTCGTTCATCCCAGTGCTCAGCCACGCTGGCGACGACGCCGACTGGCAAGGCGAACGCGGCTTCGTGCACGAACGGGTCGACGCCAAATTGAAGGAGCTCGATCTCGACGGAGTAGCCGACGTCTACGCCTGCGGGCCGCCGCCGATGATCGACGCGCTGCAGCCGGTTCTGTTCATGAACGGCTTTGAATCCGAACGCGTGTTCTTCGATCGGTTCACGACCTCATCCGGCGCGGCCCCCGGGCATTGAAGCGCAGGGTTTAAAAGAACCCAATGGCAAACTGGGTATGGAGAGGAAAGGGAGAGAAATATGGTCGCCACTTCAAGTTCGGTCGGATCGGGCGCGGCGGGCGCCGCGACCTTCTCGGGTTCCGATAGCCGTCGCTACCGCTATTTCGAGCCGCGCGCCCAGCGGGCGACGCATTATGAGGATGTGACGGTCGACGTCCAGCCGGACCCCGAGCGCTATCTGATCCAGAACTGGATCATCAGCTTCGCCGACGGCAAGGGCGCCTATGTCAAGGACGCCACGCAGGCCAAGAGCTCCAATTGGCACGCCTTCCGCGCCCCCGATCAGGAATGGGAGCGCACGCACTATCAGCGCCAGTCGAAGATCGAGACCATGATCCAAGGCGTCATCGCCAACGGCCGCAAGGCGGGCGCGCCCAAGGCCTTCGACAAGGCGTGGATCGGCGTGCTGCAAAGCGATCTCGGCGCCTGGAAACACGCGGAGTTCGGCCTTGGCACCTCGCTCATGCAGGCGCAGCGCTACGGCTACACGCAGATGATCAACAACGCCACTCTGACCAATGCGTCCTACAAGCTCCGGCTCGCGCAGGATCTCACGCTCTATCTTGCTGAGATCGGCATGGACATTCCCGGCTGGAGCGACGAGGCCGGCAAGAAGGCCTGGCTCGAAGACCCGACCTGGCAGGGCGTGCGCAAGGCCGTCGAGGCGATCATGGGGGCCTCCGATTATCTGGAGCAATATTTCGCCACCAATATCGTGTTCGAGCCGTTGATCGGCGAACTCGTGCGCTCGGGCTTCTTCATCCCCGTCGGCGCGGCGAACAAGGACTCGATGACGCCTTCGGTGATCTCGGCGGCGGAGGCCGATTACGAGCGCAATCTCGCCAATACCATCGACCTCGCCTATCTGCTCGTCAACGACAACCAATATGGCGCGGACAATCGCACGCTGTTCCAGGGCTGGCTCGCCAAGCACGTAGAACTGGCGGAGCAGGCGGCGACGGCTCTGCAACCCCTGTGGTCGAAGCCGCATTCCAAACCGATTTCGTTCCAGGACGCGCGCGCGAAATCGCGCGAGCGCCTGGCGCAGATTCTCGGTGAACTCGGACTGAAGCAGTAAGGGAGGGAGAACCAATGTCGGCGACAGGTACCGCTACGGCCTATCACGGCCAGAACATCTTCAAGTCGATGAAAGATCTCGACTTCAAACAGACGATTTCGCATCAATGCGGAGTGACGATGAACGATTCGGTGGAGGCGCGCGCCATTGCCGATTTCATGGCGCAGAAGCCGGGCGTCATCGTCACCTATCAGCCGGCGCTCATCCGCATCGACGGCGAGGGCAAGCTCATCTTCAAGATGGACGAGATTTCGAACTTCCTTGGCCGCGAGATGACGGCGGAGATTTTCGAGGTCAACACCTCCACCCATTACGGCCGCATGGTGCGCGTCGACGACAACACGGTTGTGTTGTTCGGCGACATGGACGAGGTGATGCAGTACATCTAGCCCCCACCACTTGGCCGGGCGCCGTGAGCGGCGCCCGGCGCCACGAGCCATCACGAGGAAACGCCAATGTTCAGGACGCCGCAGGGTAAGGAAGTCTTTATCGTCGACGGGCACACCCATTTTTGGGACGGCAGCCCGGCCAACCAAAAAAACATTCATGGCAAACAGTTCATCGAGTGCTTCTACGCCTATCACACCAACCTGAGCCCGAAGGAGCAGCTTTGGGAGAAGTCAAAATTTGAAAAGTACTCGGCCGATGATCTCTACCGCGATCTCTTCGTCGACGGTCCCGACGACGTCGCCATCGTCAACTCGACTTATCTGAAGGACTTTTACAAAAACGGCTTCAACACCATCGAGCGCAACGCGGAAGTCGCGAAGCGCTACCCTGAGCGTTTCATCGTCAACGGCGCTTTCGATCCGCGCGACGGCGAGCAGGCGCTTGAATACATCCACTACATGAAGGAGACTTACGACATAAAGGGCGTAAAGCTCTACACAGCCGAGTGGAACGGCTCCTCGAAAGGCTGGCGGCTCAACGATCCCGACGCCTATCGCTGTTTCGAGCTGTGCGAGAAGCTCGGCATCAAGAACATGCACGTCCACAAGGGGCCGACCATCATCCCCCTCAACAAGGACGCCTTCGACGTGCATGATGTCGATTACGCCGCCACCGATTTCCCCAATCTCAATTGGATCGTGGAGCATTGTGGCCTGCCGCGGCTCGACGATTTCTGCTGGATCGGCGTGCAGGAAACGAATGTCTATGGCGGGCTGGCCGTCGCGCTGCCGTTCATCCACACGCGGCCGCGCTATTTCGCCGAGGTCATCGCCGAGTTGCTGTTCTGGCTTGGGCCGGACAAACTGCTGTTCGGCTCCGACTATGCGATCTGGACGCCGCGCTGGCTGGTTGAGCGGCTGTGGTCGTTCCAGATCCCCGACGACATCGCCAAGGAGCGGGGCGTCGAGCTGACCGACGAGATCAAGGAGAAGATCCTCGGCCTTAACGCCGCAAGGCTTTACAACATCGACATCGCCAAGAAGAAGGCGGCGCTGTCGAGCGCTCCGATAGCGCTGGCGGCGGAGTAGGCCCATGCGCGCCAGCATGAGAGAGACGCGAGCGGCCGAGGCCCTCGCCGCGGTCGCCGTTGTCAACGATCCCGAACTTGACGAACCCGTCACCGAGATGGGCTTCGTCGAGCGCGTCGAGGTCGGGGAGGATGGAACGGTTGAGCTGGATTTCCGGCTGCCGACCTACTGGTGCTCGCCCAATTTCGCCTTTCTCATGCTGGACGGCGTGCGCGCGGCGCTGGAGGGGCTGCCTTG
>JAJXZC010000682.1 GCA_021780275.1 Pseudomonadota bacterium | reverse complement strand
GCAGGACGGTCAGGTTCCTTGTGGCGTCAATGACGGCGCGAGGGATGCGAAGTTGGTTTTCTCGAAGGTCCATGATCTCTGTGTCGTGAACGGGACCACACCGGCCGGGCTATCCGGCCGGCTCGTTGGGTTAGGAAAAACCTATGACGACCAAAGCGAAGACGACTCCCAAGTCGACAGCAGCGAAGGCCAAGTCTCCCGCCGCCAAGGCGAAGCCTGCCAAGGCCGCCGCCCCCAAAGCCGCGCCGGCCAAGGCTGCAGCGAAGGCCGCAAAACCCGCCTCCAAATCCGCCGCTGCCAAACCCGCTGCCAGCAAGCCGGCTGCGAAACCGGCCGCAAAATCGGTTGCGAAGCCCGCTGCCAAAGCAGCGAAACCGGTCGCCAAAGCCGCTCCCGCCAAGCCTGCCGTGAGCAAGGCCGCGGCGAAGCCTGCCGAAAAGAAACCCGCTCCCGCCGCGAAGCTGACTGCCGCCGCGCCCGCCGCCAAGGCGAAGCCCGAGGCCCCGAAGCCCGCTGCCGCGCCGAAGGTTGAGGCTGCGAAGCCGCACAAGGTGGAAACGCCTGCGCCTGCCGCCAAGGCGGCGCCCAAGGCGCCCGAGAAGGCGGCCGAAAAATCTGCGGAAAAAACCGCCGAGAAGACTGAACCCCGTAAGGAAGAGAAAAAGCCAGTGACCAAGCCTGCGTTCAAGGCGAAAGAATTCGTTGTTTATCCGGCGCATGGCGTCGGTCAGATCCTCGACATCGAGGAGCAGGAGGTCGCCGGCCACAAGCTTGAGCTCTTCGTCATCAACTTCGACAAGGAGAAGATGACGCTGCGCGTTCCGACCAACAAGGCGCAGGCTGTCGGCATGCGCAAGCTCTCCGACGCCGCTGTCGTCGACAACGCCATCGAGACGCTGCGTGGCCGCGCCCGTATCAAGCGCACCATGTGGAGCCGCCGCGCCCAGGAATATGAAGCCAAGATCAATTCGGGCGACCTGATCTCCATCGCGGAGGTCGTGCGCGATCTCTATCGTTCCGAGCGCCAGCCCGAGCAGTCCTATTCGGAACGTCAGCTCTATGAAGCCGCGCTCGACCGCATGGCTCGTGAAGTGGCCGTCGTCGAGCGGATCGGCGAAGACGCGGCGATCCAGCGCGTCGAAGCGGCTCTGCAGGGCGGTTCCGGTCGCGGCGAAAAGGCCGCAAAAGCCGCCGTCGAGGCCGAATCCGACGACGACGAGAACGAAGCCGCCTGAAACGCGCTTCTATAGAGAAATAGAAAAAGCCCGGCGAAAGCCGGGCTTTTTTCTTGGGTCGGCCGATTACTCGCTGACGATCTTGACCTTCGTGCCGGACCGGGGCTGTTCGCCGGCGCGAAGCCCGTTCAAGGCGCGGAAACGCTCGGTCCTGAAATCGGCAAACTCCATCCGCGTGCCAAGCATCTCCGCCGTCTCGCCGCGAGCGACAGTAACGATGCGCAGGCGCAGCGGCTTCGCGGCCCGCGCCTCAGCCTCGGAAAGGCGATGAAAGCTCTGGACCAGTTCGCGCAAGGGCCCGTCCTGCCGCGTTCCGACGGATGGCGGCACGCCCATCAGGAAACGATAGACCTTATCCGGGGCCGCCTCGACCGCGACGAGCCGCACATTGTATTTGCCCGCCTTCGTCGTCGCTTCCGCCGCCGGCATACCGTTGAGCTGATACCTGTCGATCTTTGAAAGCTCGGCACCTGCAGCCCAGACGGAACCAAGATAAGCGCCGATCTCGACCGCGGACTCCTTTCTGGCCGTGTCGAACTTCACGATGGCCTCGTCCGGCCCCTGCACGATCACCGCCTTTGTCGCATTGGTCACGGTGTAATTCGGTGGTGCCGTGAAGACGATGCGCCATCCCGGATGCACGAAGCGCCGCCCGCGCACCATTCCCTGCTCCGGCGCGTCGCCATAGATCAACCCGTCCACGGCGCGGAAAAGCGCGTCGCGATTGCGCTCGCCGGCTCCTGCCGCCATGCCGGATTCCTCGGCATGTTCGCGCGCCGCCTTCACACGGTCGGGCGTCGCCGGATGGCTCGCCAGCCAGTCCGCCGTGGACGTGTCGCGCTTGCGGTTCTTGATGCGATCTTTGAGCGCCTGCTCATCCGCCATCGACTGGAGGAAGTCGGCTTCCGCTTGCGGGTCGTAACCCGCTTGCGCGAGATAGCGCACACCCAGCGCATCGGCCTCATATTCCTGATCGCGCGAATAGCCCGCAAGAAGCCCCTCGCCGCCAAGCCCTGCGGCCTGACCGGCAGCGGACGAGCCGACGACGGCGCCAAGCACGGCGCCCACCACCGAGGCGCCGAGCGCGGCGGTCTGGCGCTGCGCGCCGTGCCGCGCGATCACATGACCGATTTCATGGCCGATGACACCAGCGAGTTCCGCCTCGTCATCGACCAGCGCGAGAAGGCCGCGCGTCACATAGACATAACCTCCCGGCAGGGCGAAGGCGTTGACGATCGGGCTGTTCAGGATGGTGACGCGATATGTAACGCCGTTCCCGCCCGCGCTCTTCGCGATCCGCGCCGTAACCTCGGCCACATAGGCGCCAACGCGCGGGTCATCATAGACGCCGCCATAGGCCTCGACGATTTTCGGATGAGCCTCGGCGCCCTCACGCGCTTCGTCTTCGGCCGACATGAGGGGCGCGAGTTGTACCTTGCCGGTAGCGGGATTCGTCGCACAGCCAGCGAACGCCGTCAGCAGCGCAACGGATATCGAGACATGAAACAGGCGGCGCATTGGCTCAATCACGCGACCTGCGCCCTGGCCTCCTCGCCGTCTCGCCGTTTCGTCCGCCACTACTCGCCGCTTCCTTGCCATGCTCCGGAAACTCGATCTGTTCAGGATACGTCACCGCGATCTCGGGTCCGTTGAAGCTGCCGACGAAACCGCGCACACGCATTGTCCGGCCCACAAGCATGGTCGGATTACCGGGAATCGATGCCCAGACGCCAGCGCTGAAAAGCTTAGCGGCGGCAGGCGCGACTGTCACCGTGAAGTCGGCGTGACGGTCCTCGCCGAAATTCACATAGAGCCGCCCTCGAATGGATGCCGCGTCGGCGACAACGCCTTCGACGATCGCGAAGTCTCCTTCGGCGCGATGAAGCCTCGCGAGATCCGTCGCAGCGATGACGGCAAAGGATGGATCGCGCCAGAGCCCGCGCCGCGCCGCGCGCGCTTCAGCCTCGAGCGCAAGGAGTTCTTCAATGCAGGTGCGATTGTCGGGCGCGCCCATGACACGGGCGAGGCCCGCCTCGATGAGGCGGGCTTGCGCCGTCTGTCCATCCGCGAGCAGCGGAAAGACCATCAGCCGGCCATAGCGATCTTCGCGCGTCTTGCCATAAGCGATGCGCGCGCCGCTTCGCAGAAGTTCTGCGGCAAGCCCTCGTGCCTCTTGCGCATATCGTCCGTGGCCCTCATCCGGCTTCGGCACTTCGATATTTGCAAGGACCGCCTCGCGCCCATCGGCAAGAATGAGATGCTGTCCATCGACAGTCTCGCGTGGCGTCAGCATATCGACAGGCTTGAGATCGCAGGCCGCCGCCTTAAACGCAAAGGCGCAGGCGAGACTTGCCGCAAGAAGGGAGAGCCTCCGGAGGCGAGCGGGCCTCATGCGTTGGCAGCGGGCGCCCTGGAATGCAGCGCGATGATCGCGGCCTCGGTGCGATTGCGCACGCCGAGCGCCTGAAGGATCGCATTGACGTGCAGCTTCACGGTTGCGACCGAAATGCCGAGCACCTGCGCGATTTCCTGATTGGAGCGCCCCTTGCCGATCTCGCGCAGAACCTCACGCTGGCGCGGCGTGAGCTTGTCGGCGTTGCCGCCAAGAAAAGCCTCCGGCGCCTCGGCGAAACCTTCCGGCTTCGAGCTGAGCACGCTGTCGGGAACATAGCGCCCGCCCATCTCGACGAGCTTCAGCGCGCTCAGCACGAGATTGGTCGGCAGGCTCTTCGGGATGAATCCCTTGACGCCGAATTCCATGATTTCACGCACGAAGTTCGGCGTGTCGCGATCGCTGAAGACGACCAGCCCGGCGAGAGGCTGGCTCGCAATCCGCTCAAGGGCGGCCAGAGCCTCGACGCCGGCCGAGCCGGCATTCAACTCCACCAGAACGAGGTCGTAACCGCTCGTATCCGCTTCGACGAGCGCCCGAGGCCCCGTCGAGACGGTGACTTCCGGCTGCGCTTCGAGGCGGCCGACAATCGCGCCCAGCCCCTCGCAATAGACTGGCTGCGTTCCGAGTATCAGAACCCTCATCGCGTACGCTCCCCCTCTGCGTGCCGACCTCCGCGCATCGGCGCAGAGCCCAAATCGATCGGCTCAACCAAAGCGTGCGTACCTTGACGCACACAACTGGCAACAACCTTTAGGCGTGTACGCCATCGGTTTTGGCCCAGTTTCGATTTCGGGTAAAGAGCGGACGGCTGAAAATCTGATCGCATGGAGAAGACCCTTCGATGAGGGACCTCGCGCATCGGTCTACATGAACCGGCTGGGTACCTCGCCTCCATAGGCCATACGCAATAAGAAGGCCGCGAAATTTGTGCCGATTCGCGACAAAATCGCCCATGGCGGCACCTCAGCGGCGCGTTCGCCCGTCCCGGCATCGCTGGTTTCGCGTCAAAGGGAGAGCCTGTTGCGGTGCGCAAAAGCCTGACGTAGGGTGCGGCCTCGCTGCCGCTTCGGCAGCTGAAAGACCCCATCCGGGGCCCCGTAGCTCAGCTGGATAGAGCACCAGATTCCTAATCTGGGGGTCACAGGTTCGAATCCTGTCGGGGTCACCATATATATCAAACACTTATTGCGCTCCCCAACACGGGGATCCGCGCCTGTGTAAGCACTGGGTAAGCACGGGCTCGACTTGGGCCGGTTTATGGCCCGCACTGCCGACGCTCCCTAATCCCGAGGAATTCCCTAATTGTCCGCCGCTAAACGAGCTACAGCCGGGCGAGTTTTTGGTTGCCTCAGTTCGAAGGTGGGCGGCTTTGTTTGGTCAGCTTGATTGGAATGATCAAACCTTAGCCCACTTTTGAAGATCAAAGGTGGGTCAGAAATAAAAAGGCCCCGCTTCAGCGGGGCCCTAATTTACTCAGCAGCAACTAAGCCGCTCTTCCTTTCTCGGAAGCGATACTTCGTTCCACGCCCCTTCAATAGCTCATCAAAGGCTTGATGAACCTTAAGCGTTTCTCGCTCCATTGATGCCCGCTCGGAGGGCGTCAATCGACGGACACCGCAGAAGGAATCGTCCTTCCGCCTCCGTGAGACAAGCCACCTCATAACCAAGCTCCATCGAAACAGTTTCGGCGAGTTCGCCATTCATAGCCTCAGTAAGACGCCTGAGCGTCTCATCTTCAAGGGAAATCTGCATATGCTGTCCATTTCCCGTGGCCAGGGTAGTCATACAAATAACGCTAGCGCCTTGAGATTCAATGAATGACCTCAGGCTACTAAGCGTTCCACCCATGGTGCAAACGTCATCGGCGATGACATATCGCCGCCCCGCAAGAACCTCACCATAATACTCGGGTTCATTAACAAGCCTAAACCACCCGCTAGTTGAAAAATCGCGGCTGATCGTCTTTGCACGATAAATTTTATGATCAGAGGCCCACCCCATCTCACGGGCCAGCCACTTTGCATAGCCGATTGCTAGAACGTTCCTGGACTCAGCCGGCGCCATAGCCGGGGCGATGACGATGGGCGGCGGTTCATCACCTGCCAGATAGCATGTGTCATAGATGTCATTCAGAACACGCTCATTGACGATGTCGTCACAAACGGCAATGGCCGCCTGCGTGTCTCCCCTGCCCTTC
>JAJXZC010000630.1 GCA_021780275.1 Pseudomonadota bacterium | reverse complement strand
AATTGGAGGAACCGCCATGTCTGTGGTTTCGCATCATCACCATAACGTGTCGTGGCACCGCCTGCGCGAGTATGTCGTGCAGGACGACTTCGCGACCACTGTCGCTTTTCTTTTGATTGCGATCATCATCGCAGTCGCTTGGTTCGCGCCGCCGGCGTTTCTACGCTGACCGCCGACGAGGCTGTTCGAAACGCGATTTGAGCCCGACCTGAACGGGCCGATGCCTTTGTATTGCTCGACCGTGCCCTAGGTCCGAGGCGGGGTGACACGGGCTTTAGCTCGCATATTTGACCGTGCAACCATAGGGGCGCGTAATGGGGTGCGGGGCGGCCTTTCCCGCTGTGATAGCCTCAAGCGCCTCGCGCGCGTAGGGCTCTGCCTTGGCAATGTCTTCGATCCGCGTCGAGGCAATACTATCGGCGCCCCCCATATAGGCGAGCTGTCCATCCGGACGAATGATGAAGATGTCGGGCGTCGTTTGCGCGCCGTAGAGATGGCCGATCATGCCGCTCGGGTCGAGAATGACATGCGCGGGATCGGCATTACGGCTCCTCGTATCGGCATTCGCCTGCGCGCCATCGACAAAGCCCTGCTCGCCGGGCGCTGAACTGATGATCGTCAGCCACACCGCACCGAGGCGGCTGGCCTCGCGTTGCAATTTCTGCATCGCCCCGCTGCGATACCATTTTCCGACATAAGGACAGCCGTCGTTCGACCATTCCAAGACGACGGTTTTGCCCGTAAATTGTGCAAGATGAACGGTCGCCCCCTGGCTGTCAGTGCCGACGAAATCCGGTGCGGGCAGACCGATCTTTAACGGCGCGGCGTCGAGCGCGGGCGCGGCGGCTAGGCTCGCCGCGAGGAGGAGCGCATATCCGATCTTCGCCATCGGAGACCCTTTCAACTGTTGCTGCGGTTGAGCTCGTCAAGAACGATGTCAGCCGAGAGAATCTGCGGCAGCACCACAGGCTCTCCCCGGACGGGAAAATAGACGTAGAGCGGCACGCCATCGCGGCCATGCGCACGAAGAAATCGCGTGATTGCCGGATCGGCGCGCGTCCAATCGCCTTTGACATAGACGACGTTATGCGCGGCAAAAGCCTGTCGCACGGCAGAGGAATCGAGCGCGACGCGCTCGTTGATAAGGCAAGTCACGCACCAGGCCGCTGTCATGTCGACGAAGACCGGCCGACCTTCGGCACGAAGCGCTGCCAGCCGTTCCGGCGAATAGGGCAAAGCATTGGCTGACGCCGCGACTGCTGCGACGCCGGGCGCCTCCAGCGAAACGCCGCGCAACAGCGCCAGGGCGCAGATCACCGCGACGGCAGCGAGTGCTTTGCCGAAAAGGTGAGCGCGGCCCTCCTCCGCTTGCGTCGCGCCGAGGAGCCAAGCGGCAAAGGCCACCAGTACCGCACCGGCTAAGGCCAAGAGAACGCCGTCCGGCCCCGCTTGCAGGCTGAGGACCCAGATAAGCCAGACCGCCGCACCATACATGGGAAAGGCGAGAATCTGCTTGAAGATCGCCATCCAGCGTCCCGGCTTCGGCAAAAGATGCGCGGCGGCCGGCACGAGCGCCAACGAGGCGTACGGCGCGGCAAGACCAAGGCCCATCGCAAGGAAGATAAGAAACACCAAAGCCGGTGGAGCGGTAACGGCGGCCGCGACCGCGGCGCCCATGAACGGCGCGGTGCAAGGGGTCGCAACGAGAACGGCGAGCAGGCCGGTGAAGAAGCTGCCGGCGCGGCCGTGCAGACGGGTCAAGCCGTCGCCGGCATCGACGAAGCGGCCACCAACCTCAAAGACGCCCGAGAGGTTGAGGCCGATCGCCAGCAAGAGCCAAGCCATCAGTGTGACGAAAATCGGCGATTGGAATTGGAACCCCCAGCCGGCGGCAAGGCCCGCCGCGCGCAGCGCCAAAAATAAACCGGCGATCGCAGCGAAAGCGACGAGCACCCCGAGGATGTAGCATGCCGCATGCGCCCGCACGATTGCATGTTCTTGACGCGCGACTTTCGCAAACGTCAGGGCCTTCATCGCCAGGATCGGGAAGACGCAAGGCATGAGATTGAGAATGAGGCCGCCGAGAAAGGCGAGGCTCAAAATCCAGCCAAGACCGGCACGATCGGCCGTGACGCTGGCGGAGGCGGCTGCGCCCTGCCCCGTCAGCGGCGCTGCACGTGCGGCTGGTTGCCGGACCGCGACGGGCCGCGCCACCGCGCCAGCGCCAGAGAGGGCGCCGCTTTCGGGTTTCGCATTGATCGTGAAAAAGCGCTCGGCGCCGCTCGGCGCTTTGATCACCAGCACGCCGGCGAGCGCGGCATGAGGATCGAAGGTCTCTCCCGGCTTGAGAGCGAGCTTGAGCGCGCCGTCGGAGACCGAGACCTTCTGCGCGGCGAGATCGTCAATTTCGCCCCAGGCCGCCGGCAGGAACCACGCATCGCGAACGGATTGCGGCGAGAGCGCGCTGCCGCGCACCGATAGAATCGTGTTCGACAACAGGCGCGCGTCGAAGGGCGACGGCTGCGGCACACGCGCCGCGGCTGCCGCGAAGAGCGGCGCGGTCGCCGATGGCGTCGCCTTGCCGGCCGGCAAGTCAAGATGCAGCGTAGCTTGCTCCGGCACACAGATATTCGCGCAAACGAGCCAACTCGCTTTTGCCGTCACAGGAAAAGCGGAAAGCGTCCGCTGCGTGTTGGCCACGGTTACCGGAAGCAGGACCTCGTTGAGGTAGGAATAGGTCATGACCGGCCCTTCCCGCACGCGGAGCGGCGCCGGCCACGCGATGGCGGAGGCCTTGGCGCCTTGCGGCAGAGTCAAGTCGAGTTCCGGGGGCTCACCCGCGGCGCCGGGATTGACCCAGTAGATGTGCCACCCCTTGGTCAGCTTAAAATGAAGTCCGAGATGGAACGGCTTGCCGGGATCGACCGCGTCGACATCCGAGGCAAGCGTCACTTGTACATGCGGCGTGACGACAGGCGTGCTTTCATTCGCCCGTGCCGACGCTATCGCGGTCAACCCAAAAGCAAGCGAGCAAAGAAAAGACAGAAGGCGCGGCATCGCTCCTCGAAATCACGCTGAAAACAAATCGCCTGCCCTGGGCCCGCGGCGAACATGTCCACCGCCGCCGGCGTAGGTCAATTCAAGATCGAGTGACGGCGCGGAGCAAAAGATCCAAGGCGTCAGCGCCGTTGTCTTCAAAATCGAATATTGAGCATGGAGCTCTCAGAACGACGCAAACGTCGGCGGCCAAACCAAAAGCCCCGGCCATTCATCAACTAAATGTGCAGGCGCGAAAATGGCGCGTGCCTGCAAATGCCCGCTGCTTTCAGCTGGCAGTTGCTTCGCCGACGACCCGCACGCCTTGGCCATCGCTAACCGAGTCGGACGGGCTTCTAATGAGCCGATCCTGCGGCAATAATCCGGATTTAATTTCGATCTCAGTGCCGAGGTCGCGTCCGACAACGACCGGTTTCAGCACAACTTTCTCGGCCGAATTCACGGTTGCGACCTCGGGCCCGGTGCGGCGGAAAATCAACGCGCTCGTCGGAATTCGCATGGCGTTGGAGTCCGGCGGCAAATCGAATTCGACTTCCACGAATGCCCCGGGCTGCAGCAAATTATCTTTATTGTCACGCCGCAGTTCAACGAGCAGCGAACGCGCGTGCAGCGAGATCGCATCGGACGTGGTCGCGACTTGCGCCGTAAAGCTCTGGCGGGGAAATTGTGGCAATTTCAGATTCGCTTTCATGCCGACGTGAATCTGAGCGCTGAAGGCTTGCGGCACGTCGACATAGATGCGCATCTCATGCACATCGGCGACATCGAAAAGATCGGGTGCATTCCCCGGCGTCGAATTGACCAGAGCACCGACGTCGATTTTGCGCACCGTCACGACGCCGTCAAAAGGCGCAATGATCTTCTTGAAAGATTCAAGCGCTTGAAGACGGGCGACATCTGCGGCTGCGGTCGCGACCTGGGCTTGGCTTGCATTGTATTCTCCAAGCTTGTCGTCGGCCGCCTGCTGCGAGGCAGCGCTGGCGGAGGTCAGAGACTGCCATCGGTTGGCAGTTATTTTCGCCAGAGCAGCATTTGCTTTGGCTTTCATAAGCTCGCCCTGGGCTTCCTCAAACTTCTGGTCCAGATCCGGCGTATCGATTTCGGCGAGCACGTCTCCGGCCTTCACTTTAGCGCCAATGTCCTTGTACCACATTTTGACGTAGCCGCTGACGCGGGCATAGATCGGCGCGCTATACCATGCCTGCACCTGCCCCGGCCGGACGAGATGATACGCGCTGGTTCCACGCGCGGGAAAAACGACTTCGACAGCCGGGGGGTCGCTGCGCGACGTCGTTTGAGCTGGATCGCTTTCCGCACGCCCATGGCTCGAAACTTTGACCAAGCCCATGAAGACCACGGCGAGGCCCAGCGCCACAAACAAAAGCGTTGTCTTACGCGAAAATGGCATATTCCTTTTTCCAATCTCTACCGGTCCGCGCACAGCGTTTATGCTTCCAGGTTCGATAGAAGTTCGTCAGGCCGTACTCTGCCCAAGACTGCGCGCGACCGCCCGCCGCCATGCACCAAAGCGAAAAGCACAGGCACAAACACAAGTGTCGCGCATGTCGCGAAAATGAGGCCGCCGATCACTGTGCGACCGAGCGGCGCATTCTGCTCGGCGCTCGTGGCCATCGGAAGCATCCCGATGATCATCGCCAGTGCTGTCATCGATACCGGCCGAAATCTCGTGAATCCAGCCTCAAGCGCGGCAGCAACGGGATCAAGACCCGATTTTAATCTCTCGCGCGCAAACGAAACAACGAGAATCGAGTTCGCCGTCGCGACTCCCATGCACATGATAGCGCCGGTTAAGCTTGGAACGGAAAGAGTTGTTCGGGTGACAAAAAGCATCCAGGTGATTCCAGCCAGTGCGGTCGGAAGCGCCGCGATGATGACAAAAGCGTCGAGCCAGGATTGGAAATTTACAACGATCAAGAGGTAGATGAGCAATATGGACAATGCCAAGCCGCCGAATAGCTGCGCATAGGCACTATTCATTGTTTCTACCTGGCCACGTAAGACAACTGTCGAGCCGGGCGGTGCCTCCTTCGCCGTCGAGTCGAGAATTTTCTGGATGTCTGTCGCAACGCCGCCGAGATCGCGACCGTGCGTCGTCGCGTATATATCGACGACCGGCTGGACGTTGTAATGCGAGACGACGGCGCTACTGAAACCTCGTCGGATCGCCGCGATACCACCGAGCAACTGCGATCCACGAGACGCGCTCACGGGCAGATTGTTGAGTTCACCAAGCGTGTCCTGCCAATATTGCGGCGACTGAACAACAATTGGATAAGACACGCCATTTTTATGATTCAGCCAAAACGTCGGCGCCGTCTGAACGCTGCCCGCGAGCGTGTCCTGTACGGAAGTGGCGGCGTTCTTTTCCGTGAGGCCGACCTCGTCGGCGAGTGTCCGATTGACGTCGACATAAAGCGTTGGGTTGTTCCAGGCTTGTTGAATTCGTGCATCAGCAACCCCGGGCACTCTCGCGACGCGTCCGAATATCTTATTTGCGTAGGCCTGGTCGGCGGCAATGTCGTGTCCGATAACCTGCACATCGACCGGTGCGGGCAGACCAAAATTCAAAATCTGCGTCACCATATCCGCGGGTAGAAAAGCAAAAGTGGTGCCCGTGAATATTTTAGGTAATTCCTGGCGCATCTGATCGATGAATGAGGCTGATCGCGATGCATAGCCGTGGTTCAGCGATATAAGGATATCCGCGTCCGCCGGTCCGATGCTACCCGAATTCGCATAGGCCATATTGATGCCGCTGATCGGCAGGCCGATATTGTCCACAATAC
>JAJXZC010000732.1:4714-5880 GCA_021780275.1 Pseudomonadota bacterium | reverse complement strand
GTGAACACCGCGACGGCGGGTTTGCGGATGGCGAAGGCCGGAGCCGTGACGACAGGCGGCAACAGGCCCTCGAACCGCTCGCCGGTCTCGGGCAGTTCGGCCGAAACGCGCGGGGCGCCGGCGTGGACCTCGGCGCCGACATGGTGTGCGACCAGGCGCACGATGCGTTCGCCATCCGCCGGCGACAGACGCTCTCCCGTGTCGGACAAGCCCTCGGAAAGCCGATCGATCCAGATGCGCCCGTCGGGGTTCAGCATCACCTCGACGACGGAAGCGTCTTCCAGAAACCGGGCGATGGCTGGACCGAGCGCCGTGCGCAGCATTCGCGCGCTGCGTGAAAAGCCTTCCAAATTGTGGTGTGACGCCGCCATCTAGTCCCCGATCCAGCCGGGGCAAATCAGATGGTCCCCGGACGGGGATGATTAAAAGAGCCAGATATTGGGCTGGTTCAACAAAGATTTACTGGCGTAGTAGTCTGGCGTGCAATTACAGGAAATCGGCGAACCGGCCTGCTGAAACTCGGGCACGTTGTTCCACGAAATGAGAAGATCGCAATTCGCAACGACGGGATCATCGATAGCGACGCGACCAAACTGTTTGCGGTCATGGTGGCCGGAACGATGAAGGGATGCAGGCATGACCGTAAGGCCCCCAAATGACGGCTTGCAAGGCTTGACGCCAATCGAGCCGAGAGAGCCCGTCGGCAAAATGCCGAATGCGCAGCATCAGACTTTTTATGGATTCATGTCCGGCGCCCCGTATGAACTCGCGATTGTCGAATTCGACGATCAGGGGCGTTGTTACGACCGGGGACAAATGGACGCAGTCGCCGAACGGCTCGACGCGCTCATGGCTCAAGAGGAAGATGTCATCCTGGCGGTCTTTGTGCACGGGTGGAAGCATGACGCCCGTTCCGATGACGAGAATCTTTCGGCCTTCCGCGTGCTTTTAAAAGAGACCACACAGCACGAGCAGGCAACCACCTTGGCCGCCGGCAAGCCGCGTCCGGTTCTTGGTATTTTTGTCGGTTGGCGCGGTCTCTCGCTATTCGGATTGGGCGACGCGATCGCCGACACGACCTTCTGGGGCAGGCAGGCGGCGGGGCAACGGGTAGCGACGGGATCGGCGCGCGAGCTGTTCGGGCGGTTGCGCCATTACCGCAATCA
>JAJXZC010000732.1:0-4704 GCA_021780275.1 Pseudomonadota bacterium | reverse complement strand
CTGCTCGTGATCGCGGGTCACAGTTTCGGGGGGATGATCGTCTATTCCGCGCTGGCCCAATCGCTGATCGAGGCCGCGTCAGCGCCGAGCGGCGAGATGGTGCCGGGATTCGCTGATCTCGTACTGCTGGTGAATCCTGCGATCGAAGGGGCGCGTTACCTTCCGATCCAGGATCTTGTGTGCGGCTCCGCCTTCAAGAGCCGCACCACGAAACAGCTTCCCGTCTTCATCTGCGCGCAGGCCGAGAATGACCAGCCGGTTGGAATCTGGTTTCCGGTAGGAAATGCTCTTCACAAGATCGAGCAGGCGGCGATAGGCGATCTGGAAAAGACCTGTGTGACCCACGCGATCGGCTTTGTGCCGGCCTTTCGCACACACAGAATTGCCGGCCCCAAGGGTGGCGATCCGTTCGAGTTGACGCCGGCTGGCGGCGCCCAGATCAATCCTTTCTGGGTGGTGGGCGCCACAAAGGCAGTGATCGACGGACATGGGGGCATCTGGCAGCCGCCTTTCCTTTCGTTCCTGGCCAGCCTCGTTTTCCAGCATGTGCAGGCGTCGAAGAGAGCCAGCCGCGTGGCGCCGATGTCCGTGACGACAGAAAAAGGAGGCGGGCCGTCTGGCGATCTGGCGACGTTCGCGCACTCCATCGGGCCGATCGATCTTCCGCAGCGCTAACGAACCCATCATATGGCTTCGCCGTTAGACAGCCGCTATCAGGAACGAGGCGCACTCGGATCGTCGCCACGATCGCGCGGCATGTCCGACACGACATCTTCGGTAATCTCCTGCCGCAGTTTCGGCCCCTTGGCGAGACGCCGGCCGAGCGCGGAAACGAAAGCGTCGTATCGCTCGCCGGCCTTGGCGCGAGCGGCGTGCGCGGCAGGCTCCGGCAACGCCGGCGTGGTGGCGAGCCAGAACTTGATGAAAACGGCAAGACTTTCCACGGCAACGCCGACATCGCGTTCGAGCCGCGTTATGCGGCGGTCGAGCTGGTCGAGCCGCTTGGTGATCACGGCTTCCTGCCGTTCGGTCGCATCGGGCGAGAGGAAAGATTCGATTGCGGCTTCCGCGACCAGCGAGCGTGAATGATCGCGCCGGGCCGCATGGTCCGCGAGCCGGTGCATCACGCCCGGATCGAGATAGACGGACAGGCGCTGCTTACGAGCTGGCTTCGTCATCGGCGCCTCACAGATCCATGCCGTCACCGGGATCGAGCGAAGCCCGCCGGGCGGCACCCTGCATGAGCTGGTTCATCCGGCTGTTGCGCGCGGTATCGTCCTCGGCTTCATCCCGGTCGACGTCGATCTCGAACTCATTCTCGATCACCGCCTTCTTCTCAACAGGCTTTACGCGGCTGAGTTCGGGCTGCTGGCGGCGCTCGGACTCGGTTGGATCGTCATCGGCGGTTTGCTCAACCCGTTTTGGCTCGGCGATCTGCGGGCGTGGCGGCAGCGGCAACTTGGTCCAGTCATCGGCCCCATTCTTTTTCGGCGCTGCGAGCACGGGTGGCGGCAGGACGCGTTCCTTGAAACGGTCGTCCTCGTAATAGCGGGCCTTCTTCGCGCGGATCGGCGGTGTGCCCGCGACCATGACAATCTCGTCGGTCGGCGGAAGCTGCATGATCTCTCCTGGGGTGAGAAGCGGGCGCGCGGTTTCCGAGCGCGACACCATCAGATGCCCGAGCCAGGGCGAGAGGCGACTGCCGGCATAGTTCTTCATCGCTTTCATCTCGGTCGCAGTGCCAAGGGCGTCCGACACGCGCTTCGCCGTCCGCTCGTCATTGGTGGCGAAGCTGACCCGCACGTGGCAATTGTCGAGGATGGAATTGTTCGCGCCATATGCCTTTTCGATCTGGTTGAGGCTTTGCGCGATCAAAAAACTCTTCAACCCATAGCCCGCCATGAAGGCCAGCGCACTCTCGAAGAAGTCGAGCCGACCAAGCGCCGGGAACTCGTCCAGCATGAGCAGAAGCCGGTGACGCCCGGCCTTGGCCTGCAAATCCTCGGTCAGCCGGCGACCGACCTGATTGAGGATCAGGCGGATCAGCGGCTTGGTGCGATTGATGTCAGAGGGCGGCACGACGAGGTAAAGCGTCGTCGGATATTTGCTGCCCACGATGTCGCCAATCCGCCAGTCGCAGCGGCGCGTCACCTCGGCGACGACGGGATCGCGATAGAGGCCGAGGAAGGACATGGCGGTGGAGAGCACGCCCGACCGTTCGTTGTCGGATTTGTTCAGCAGCTCGCGCGCGGCGCTGGCGATGACGGGATGAGGCCCGGCTTCGCCCAGATGCGCCGTCTTCATCATGGCAGCGAGGGTGGATTCGATCGGTCGCTTCGGATCGGACAGGAAGGCTGCGACGCCGGCCAGCGTCTTGTCGGCCTCGGCATAGAGAACGTGAAGGATCGCCCCGACCAGCAAAGCGTGGGAGGTCTTCTCCCAATGGTTTCGCTTCTCAAGGCTGCCTTCGGGATCGACCAGGATGTCGGCGATGTTCTGAACATCGCGCACCTCCCATTCGCCGCGGCGGACCTCGAGCAGCGGATTATAGGCCGAGGAATTCGGATTGGTCGGATCGAAAAGCAGCACGCGGCCGTGGCGGGCGCGGAAGCCGGCGGTGAGTTGCCAGTTCTCGCCCTTGATGTCGTGGACGATGGCGGAGCCCGGCCACGTCAGCAGGGAGGGGACGACGAGGCCGACGCCCTTGCCGGATCGGGTCGGCGCGAAGCACAGCACGTGCTCCGGCCCGTCGTGGCGGAGATAGTCACGGTCATAGAGGCCGAGCACCACTCCATCGGAGCCGAGCAGACCGGCGGATTTCACCTCCTCCGTCTCGGCCCAGCGGGCGGACCCGTAGGTCTCCACCTTCTCGGCCTCGCGCGCACGCCAGACCGACATGCCGATCGCCACGGCCACGGCTATGAAACCGCCGGATGCCGCGATATAGGCGCCTTCCACGAAGGTCGACGGCGCGTAGGCGTCATAGCCATACCACCACCAGAAGAAGGCGGGCGGCAGGTAGAAGGGAAAACCGAATAGCCGAAACCACGGATTTCCAAGTTCCGGCTGGAAGGCCAGCTGCCACGCCACCCATTCGGTCGCTCCCCAGACGCAGACGAGGACGATGGAGAGGACGGCGAGGATTTGGCCCCAGAGGATTTTGGTTGCCGACACAGCTCTTTCTCGTTGGACGATATTCGTCCAGTCCGGTTTCGGGAGCTGGAAAAGGCAAGTGGTTTCAAAACATCGTACAAGCGCCGGATAGAAATACAGGCAAACGGCGAACTTCAGCGCCGGACATATCGCCCCGACTGGTCATAGTTCGGCGAACCAGGTTGGCCAAAAGCGTTCCACATGAGGTCAAACAGGGGCCTCAGCGTGATCTCCGGTGCGTTTGCTGCTTCTTCAGCGTTAATTACCAGTTCTGGAAGCGTAATCCGGTCGGATCGGTGCGGATAGGCAATTCCGCCGCGCCATTCGTCGATCGGCGCCGACGCCCCGCGCACGCCAAGGAGGCTCAATAGGGCCGTATAGGGAGCAGGTATGGATCGTCTTTCATATTCACCGAATATCTGGCGAACGCCCGAAATCACGACTTGCTCAATGCCGGTCAGCGAGATGTTGCGGTGACCATCTCTCTCCCCGATATGCATCTTTGCGACGGCTTCTGCGATGCCGTTGCGAAAGAGCGTTGAAAATGCGCGGACGGTTTCGAAACGTTCTTCTGGCCCGGAATACCTGACCAAGCCGTCGAGCGAATACATCGAGTTCGCGCCGCTCGCCCCAAGCGGCCAGGGCCACATTGAACTACCCCGTTCCTCAAGCGAGAGCCGAATGTCGTCCGTGAAGGCCGCACGCGGCACGACATGCAGGATGAGCCGCCCGTCACCTTCCTCGCCAACGCCGAGGGGGCCTTCGTTATTGGTCAGGATTTCGAGGCGCTCACTGCGGAAACGTCTGATCCTTTCCTCGACCTCGGTGGCGAACAGGAAAGCTCGGCGCAATTCCTCTACCGACATTGGGTGTTTTCCGTTTTCATCTCGGATGTAAAAGTGACTGCCTCTAGCGACGGTCACACGGTGTGGAGCGTTCCAACTCCGCGCGATTTTGATCACCAGAGCTCCGCGCCGGCCCTCGATCGGGACCCACTTGACCCTGAATTCAATTAGCGGCGGTTCGAGCGAAGCGCGGATAGCTTCGCCGATCGAGCGGACCAGCCCGTCGGGATCAGACGCTTCCACACCACAAACGTTCGACGCGATACCGTTCTGCTCGTCGAGACCGATGAGAAGGTATCCGCCGTGAGCGTTGGCTATGGCAGATACATCGGCGGCAAACTCCCGCCTGTCTTCGTCCTTGCGCCCATAGTGATCGCGCTTGAATTCAAGTTGTCGGCCTTCGGGAAATCCCTGGTCCACGAGCGCCTGCAGATCAGCAAGATTTATGTCATCGAACTCTTTTGCAAACATCGAATCACCCCAAAGACGAGCCGATTGATGTGATGGAACTGACTTCGCTTAACAAGAATCAATAGCTTTGTTCACAAACCGAGGCCACGCTTGCGGCCAAAGCTCCAGTCGATGCCGCCGTCGTCGCGGGCGATGCCGGAGACATGGCGGCCGAGCTGCTTTTCGAGGGAGGGCGTCCAGGGCACGAGCTGGAAGCCGAGGCCATCGTCGATCATGGCGAAGCGGCCGGAGGCGA
>JAJXZC010000221.1 GCA_021780275.1 Pseudomonadota bacterium | reverse complement strand
GATGGCGTCGACAACGTTTTCCCGGACCGGCATATTGGCATTCCTGACCAAAATCATGGGCTATATAAAAGCTCGCAGCGCGACCTGTCGAGCCGCGCCGGTGAGGCGCTTTGCCGTCATGGATCGGGGTGGTGCGGGCGCATGAGCAAGAAAAGCTACCGGGCCAAGCCGAGCGACGGCATCGCTTTCGTCAGCGGCGCCAGTTCCGGCATCGGCCGTGCCGTCGTCATCGAGTTGGCCGAGCGCGGCTATAGCGTCGCGGCCATGGCGCGCCGTGCCGATGACTTGAGAGAGCTCGCCGCAACCCGCCCGGCGCAGATCTTCGCCTATCCCGGCGACGTGCGGGACACGGGCGGCAATCGAACGCTGATCGCGCAGATTGAGAAAGATCAGGGACCGATTGCGCTGGCTTTTCTCAACGCCGGCCTGTCGCTTCATGTCGAGCGCGAAGGCTTCGACGCCGCCTTGGTCGCTCAAACTTATGCGGTCAACGTTCAAGGCACTGCCAACTGCCTCGACCCGCTGCTGGCGGCGATGGCGCAGCGCCACCGCGGCCAGATCGCCATAAACGCCTCGCTTGCCGGCTATAACGGCCTGCCGTCTTCGGCGATTTACGGCTCCTCCAAGGCGGCGCTCATCTATATGGCCGAAGCGCTATCGCAGATGTATCGCGAGGCCGGAGTCACGCTCCAGGTCATCAATCACGGCTTCGTCCGCACGGCGATGACCGACCAGGAAAAGGATTTCGCCCAGCCTTATAAAATCGAGCCAGAGGCGGCGGCGAAAATCATCTGCGACGGATTCGAACGCGGCGGATTCGAGATCGCCTTTCCCTGGCAATTGACGGCGCTGTCGAAATTTATCCGCGCGCTGCCCTATGCCGCCAAGTTCAAACTCATGGATTATGCGGTGAACCGCGCCAAAAAAGCCTTAGGCAGGCAGCGCTCTGAGCAGCCCTAGCGCGCGCAGGGCACGCGGTCCGGCCGGCTGCCCGAATGGAGGCCTCGCCCGGAATCGAACCGGGATAGAAGGATTTGCAGTCCTCTGCGTAACCACTCCGCCACGAGGCCGTCGCGGCAGGGGTGGCCCCGCCAGCGGTCGCCGCTATAGCAAGGCGCACCGCCGACGGCAACTCGCGCGGCACAAAAGCCGCCGGGAAGGTTCATTCCGGCTTATTTCCAGCTTTGCAAAGCGGCCCACAGCTTGCTATATGCGCGCTTCCGTTCCCTGATAGCTCAGCTGGTAGAGCAATCGACTGTTAATCGATCGGTCGCAGGTTCGAGTCCTGCTCAGGGAGCCAGTTTTTCACTCCCGCCTCCGCCAATTTTTGCGCAGCCAAGCGGCCGGCGCGGAAAATTGTTGCGAAATCATCCCGCTCTCGATCTCGCGTGCGCCAGCGCACGCCATTGTTGGAGTCATCCACAGCTTCGCCGAATTTCCCGCTTTTGCCGCAACCGCCGAATGCTATCCTCATTATCGAGATGAGATTGATTCGATGTGATTGCGCATCGTGGCTAAGCCGCGAGCGGGGCGTGGGGAGCTGGTCCGTTGAGCAGCAGCGATTTTCAATCGGCGCATGCGGGCGTAAGCACTGAGCTTGAACAGAGCGCCGAAGAGATTGGCGCTTCAAGTCTGGGCCTGGTCGAGATCGCCGGGCGCATCAAATGGTTCGACGTCGCCAAAGGCTACGGTTTTATTGTACCCGACAATGGCCTGCCGGACGTTCTTCTGCATGTAACGACGCTGCGGCGCGACGGTTTCCAGACCGCCCACGAGGGCACCCGTATCGTCTGCGAGGCGGCGGCCCGCAGCAAAGGCTTGCAAGTCTTGCGTGTCGTATCGATGGACGAATCGACCGCCATCCATCCGGCGCAATTGCAATCGCGCACGCATGTCCAGGTCACGCCGACCAGCGGCTATGAGATCTGCGTCGTCAAATGGTTCAACCGTGTGCGTGGCTTCGGCTTCGTTTCGCGCGGCGACGGCACCGAGGACATTTTCGTCCACATGGAAACCTTGCGCCGCTATGGCATTGCCGAGCTGAAACCCGGCGACAGCCTGCTGGTGCGTTTCGGCGACGGCCCGAAAGGCCTGATGGCGGCCGAGGTACGGCCGCTCGAAGCGGCCTTGCCTTCCTCGCACTGATCCGGCATGAGAAGCGCGGCCGCGGGGCTGCGCAACCGGATCATGCTATGGCGCCTTCTCATTTCGTTCGTCACTGGCGCGTTTTCGGCGCGTTTCTCGCCCTGCTTGCCGTCGCGCCGCTTGCCGGACTTGCGCAATCCGATCGCAACGTCCTGGCGATTGAGACGTCGAGCGGCAGCCATCCATTCAATGTCGATGTGATGCGCTCTCAGCCCGATCTCGAAAAGGGCCTGATGTTCCGCAAATCGATCCCGGCCGATTACGGCATGCTGTTCGATTTTCAGCGCGAGCAAAACATCATGATGTGGATGAAGAACACCTTCATTCCGCTCGACATGATCTTCATGGACAAGACCGGCAAGGTCGTCGGCATTATCGCCAATGCCGAGCCCATGTCGGAGAAGATTTTGAGCGTCGGCGTGCCGACCGACGCGGTGCTCGAAGTCCGTGGCGGGACAGCCGCCCGGATCGGCCTCAAGGTGGGCGACCGGGTCCGCGACGCCATCTTCACCCCATGAGGGCGGCGCCTTGTCCGGTCTTCGGGGGCATGCTAGCTGGGACGCCGAACGGGCAGGGCGGCTTATCGCTCTTCGGGGTATAGCGCAGCCTGGTAGCGCGGAAGTTTTGGGTACTTCAGGTCGCAGGTTCGAATCCTGCTGCCCCGACCAACTTGTCGATTGTCGAAGATCGGATTTCAGGAATGAACGCACGCATCTATCGGCCGAGCCGGACGGCGACGCAATCGGGCCAGGCGAGAAGCAAGAACTGGGTGCTTGAATTTCCGCCGGAATTCGCGCCGCAGATCGACCCGCTCATGGGCTGGACCGGCACGCGCGACACGCGCCGCCAGGTTCGGCTCTGGTTCGGCACGCAAGAGGAGGCGATGGCTTATGCCGAGAAGAACGGCATTCCCTTCCTGCTCGAAGAGCCGAAGCCCACGAGCCGCAAAATCCTATCCTATTCCGACAATTTTAAATCGACGCGTTTAGGCCAGTGGACGCATTGAAACGAACAGACCGGGCAAGGCCCCGTAGCTCAGCTGGATAGAGCAGCCGCCTTCTAAGCGGCAGGTCGCAGGTTCGAGCCCTGCCGGGGTCGCCATAATCTCAGTGACTTAGCTTTGGCCTTGCGATGCCTCGGCGGTGCGCTATCTGTCGGCTTTTCCGGGGGGATGCGCGATGCTTGATCGACTGGTTGGTTGGTGGTGCTTTCTGATTGGCGTCACCGATCGAGGCGCCATTCACGTGGCGGAGGGCATCATTGCTGCCGTTCTGCTCCTCCTCATCCCCGTCATTTTAATTGGCCTGCTGCGCTATCGCCGCTGAGACCCTCGGTCTTCCTGGCCGCAGCGGCGCAATGCGTTCGCTGGCCGTGCCCTTCAGCCCGCACGCTTGCGCGGCGCCGAGCGACCGGCGGGCTTTGCAGCGGGCTCGGACTTCTTGCCCTTTCCCTCAATCGGCAGAAGCATTTCGGCTTGACCCTGCGCGCGCTTGGCAGGTTTCTTGGGCTTCGCCTTTGGAGCCGGGGCGGGGGCCTCGGCCGCCGGGGTGCGCTTACCGTCGGCTAGGCTGCGTTTCAACGCGTCCATAAGGCTCACGACATTCGGCGCCGTCTCGGACAGGCGCTGCGGCGCCGACGGCAGGCCGGCGCGCTTCGACCGGATCAATTCGACCACGGCGTCTTCATAGCGATCGTGAAACTGCGCCGGGTCGAAATTGGTCGTTTTGCTTTCGACGATATGGTCCGCGAGTTTCAGCATATCGGGTTGAATTTTGAGGTCCTCGATCTCGCTGAAGAGATCGTCTGATTTGCGGACCTCATAAGGGTAACGCAGCGTCGTTCCCATCATGCCTTTGTCCCAGGGCTGAAGCATGACGACGTGCTCGCGTTTGCTGAGAACGACCCGGGCAAGCGCCGCCATCTTCTTGTCGCGCATCGCCTCGCGGATGACCGCAAACGCCTCTTGGCCGACCTTACCGTCGGGAACGATATAATAGCTCGAATTGAAATAACGCTCGTCGATCTGCGCCCTGGGCACGAAAGCGTCGATATCGATCGTCTTGCTGCTCTCGATCTGGACGGCCTCGAGCTCGTTATCGTCGATCATGACATAGCTGTCCTTGGCGTATTCGTAGCCCTTGCCCTTGTCCTCGCTTTCGACCGGCTCGCGCGTCACCTCGTCGACGAGCTGTTGGCGCAGCCGATTGCCGGTTTTCTTGTTGATCTGGCGGAAGGCGATACGCTCCGAACTCGAGGTCGCGGGGTAAAGCGCGATCGGGCAGGAGACCAGGGACAGCTTGAGGTATCCCCTCCAATAAGGACGAGCAGCCAAGACACCCTCCTTACGCAAAACAAGGAGCCCGAATCTGGACCGCTGCTCGGCAGAGTCAATTGATCAATGGCGATTTGCTTTACGGCGGGGTTTCGGCCTCTGCTTAAGCCCCAGCTCAAAGACCTTATGAGCCACTTCATCCATGGCCGTCACACGGCAGAGGAAGCGCGCAGCTTTTTCGATGGAGTGGCCGTTCTCCATCGCCAAGCGTAACTCACGGAGATCGATTTCCGACCATTCCTCGTCGCCGCCAAGGTCGGATGGTTCTGGCATTCGAGGGCTCCTCCCGCCCGGCTCATCGCCGCACCCGATTGCATCCTACCGGCGCCGGGATTCAAGCTCGGCGGCTGTCGCGCGGGAGCCGCGTCCCCAGAAAAATAATCGCGGTTGCCGGCGAGCAAAGCGGCCAGGTCGTCGATCCCGGCGAAATCCGATTGGCGGGACGAGATCGGCAAACTCCGACGTCGCGCGAAAATTTACGCTGAACGAAATATTGCTGCGGCCAAGGTAAACAAATCCCAATCACGCACGCGTCTATCTGCTTACGATTCATTAAGCAGTTTGCAGCGGCCGGCCTGTAAGCATGGGCTCGCCGTTCCGCCATACTATGCGGCGCACCGGACGCATCGCCGGCTGCGGCCGCGTTGCCGGACCTTCGCCTTCATTTGTGTCGACGCTGCCGCTATAATGGGTCGGACAACGATAGGGGATATTTGCAATGCAAGTACCCGATCCGATCGGTTTCGATATCAGCCTTGTCCAGCGCATCCCGGTCGTGCGCACGATCCTCGACGTCGTCTGTGAAACCACGGGCATGGGTTTTGCCGTCGTCGCGCGCGTCACGGAAGACCGTTGGGTCGCCTGCGACGTGCGCGACACGATCAATTTCGGCATCGAGCCCGGGGACGAACTCGTGATCGAAACGACCATCTGCCGCGACATAAGACAGAGCGGGCGGCCGGTCGCCATCGACGAAGTCGCGACAGACGAGGTCTATTGCCAGCATCCGACGCCCAAACTCTACGGCTTCCAGAGCTACATTTCGGTGCCGCTGCTGCTGCCGGACGGAAGCTTCTTCGGCACCTTATGCGCGGTCGATACCAAGCCGGCGCGCGTGAAGACGCCGGCCGCCGTCGGCATGTTCAAGCTCTTCGCCGAACTCATCGGCTTTCATCTCGCCGAGCATTATCGGAACGCGGCCCCGAATTCGGGCCGCGAATAGGCTCCGCGCCCGTCCTTGCCGCTCAGTATTTCGCCACGACCGGAGCCGGCGCCGGCGGCGCCCAATTGAACTTGTAGACAAGACCCAAGGTCGCGGCCTGTTCCTCCGGACGGAAATGGATCGTCGTCGGTGCGCCCGCGCCGAGCTCGGGAAGCTCGTGCGAGCCGTATTCGGCATAGCGATAATCCGCCCGCCA
>JAJXZC010000291.1 GCA_021780275.1 Pseudomonadota bacterium | reverse complement strand
GCAGATTCTTCCAGCATATTGGCGCGACGCCCGCAGATGTGAATGGTCGCACCCTTCGCGGCAAGCGCCTTCGACACCTCTCGACCGAGACCGCTCCCCCCGCCCGTAACAAGTATTGATTTATTCGCAAGCGCATCGGATTTGAACACATCCATGCCCATTGGACCATCTCCCTCCACGCGCGCTTCTTAGGATTGAACGGCAGGATAGTAAGCATCTTTACAAATGCGGATTGCGCTGTCAACATGCACTCGGCGTTGGAGGCGCGCCGCGTAGGGAGGACGTCTATTGAGTGACCGATTTCTGGCGGGCGCCAGCGGATATCTTCCGCTGTTGCGCATGGACAGGGCTGCAGCGACCCGCGCACTGAAATTCTCTAATCTCGGCGGACGCGGAGCCGGCTTCCGTGCAGTAGCTGGTTGGGACGAAGACGCAGTGACCGTTGCCGCCGAGGCCGCGCGTCCACTTGCCTCTGGAGTAGGAATTAGTAAGCTTGTTTTCGCCTCGACATCGGCGCCCTTCCTCGAGCGCGCGCATGCGCCGCTGCTGGTCGACGCGCTGGCTCTCGACCGCTCCGTTCGCAGTTTTGACGTGTCGGGTTCGCGTCGCTGTGCAGTGTCGGCGCTGCTTGATGCCTTGCTGAGCAGCGATGACGCGCTCGTCGTCGCAGGCGAGAAGCGTCCAGCGCAGGCCGGCAATCCCCTCCACCTCGCCTTCGGCGACGGCGGCGCGGCCGCGCGCATTTCCGACCGCGGCGGTGCGCGTCTGTTGGGTTATGCCAGTCACACGTCGGATTTCGTCGATCTCTATGCCTCTCGCGAACATCCGCATGCTTACGCATACGAGGAACGTTTCGTGCGCGAGGCTTCAGTCGCACGCATCATCGCACCAACCATCAAAGCCGCGCTCGCCAACGCGAGTGCAAAGACGGACAATATTGCCTTTGCTGCGGTGCACGAGCCGATCGCCGGCGCATGGCGTGACATCGCCAAGCAGACAGGTGTTGCGTCGCCAAATCTCGCGAGCGATCTCGCCAGCGTCGCCGGCGATCTCGGGGCGGCGCACGCGCTCTACGCAACCGGACTCGCGCTCGAACGCGCGGCGATCGGCGACCTTGTTCTCGTGGCCGGCTTCGGTAGCGGCTGCGACGCTCTAGTGTTCGAGAAAACGGGTGATGTACCTGGAACAGATATCGCCGCCACGCATTTGCGACAAGGCCTGGCTTCGACCGACTACGTCCGATTCCTCAATCTCACCGAAGCACTGGATCTCGACTGGGGCGTGCGCGCGGAATT
This sequence comes from Pseudomonadota bacterium, assembly GCA_021780275.1. The sequence continues at coordinate 4,614 of JAJXZC010000291.1, read as the reverse complement.
CGAGCAGAAGGCTCAAGCGACGGTAGTGGAGCGATACGGCCGCGACATGATGGGCTTCATCGGCGGCCGCGATTTGGCGGGCAACGTGCAATTCCCCAAGAGCAACATTCCTGTCCGACCGGATGCGCCGGGACCGGAGAAGCTCGTTGACGTGCGCCTCGCAGACGAGCGCGCCCACATTGTATCAGCGACTGCTGACCGCCTCAATTTCACGCCTGACCCGCCTTTCTGGTTCGGCCTCGTACAGTTCGACTGCGGCGCGCGCGTGATGATGGAATTCACTGACGACGGCGGCAGCGGATTTTCGGTCGGCGATTCAGTGCTCATGCGCTTCCGCATCAAGTCGCGCAATAAGAAGCTGGGCTTCCGCACGTATTTCTGGAAAGCGGCGCCCGTTGAGCGTCCTGTCATGGGAGCCTGAGGCATGGCCAGCGGAATCAAGGATCGCGTCGCCATCGTTGGCATGGGCTGCACTCCCTTTGGCGAGCATTGGGACAAGGGGCCGGACGATCTTATGGTCGCCGCCTTCGAGGAGGCGCTTGTTGATGCGGACATCGAACGAAGCCAGATCGGCGCGGCCTGGATGGGTAATGCACTCGATGACATTAATGTCGGCAATTCCGCGCTGCCGCTCGCACACGCTCTCAGGCTGAAATCTATCCCTGTGTCGCGCGTAGAAAACATGTGTGCCACTGGCACGGAAGCGCTTCGCGCGGCGGTTTACGCAGTCGCCGCGGGAGCGGTCGATTTCGCACTTGCGCTCGGCGTCGAAAAGCTAAAGGACACGGGCTACGGCGGCTTGCCACTGCGCACCAAGGGCCTCGCCAACGACCTTTGGATGCCCTACGGCTCTGCGCCTGGCGGGTTTGCGCAGCTTGCGGGCGCTTATGGCGCGCGGCATGGCGTCAATGCACAAGATCTAAAGCGCTCTATGGCGCACGTGAGTTGGAAAAGTCACCAAAATGCCGCCCTCAATCCGCGCGCCCATCTGCGTAGCAAAGTCTCGATGGAAACGATACTTGGCGCGCCGATGATCGCCGATCCTCTCGGGCTCTTTGACTGTTGCGGCGTTTCGGACGGCGCCGCCTGCGCCATAGTGACAACGCCGGAGATCGCGCAGGGGCTGGGCAAGGTCAATCCCGTGACCGTGAAGGCAATCCAGCTTTCTGCGAGCCACGGCTGGGAGATGCAATATGGCGCGTGGGACGGGTCCTACGTAGTCAACACGCGCGAAGCCGCCAAGCGCGCCTATGCCGAGGCCGGCCTTGACAATCCGCGCGACGATCTGAGTCTGACCGAAGTACACGATTGCTTCTCGATTACCGAGCTCGTCACGATGGAGGATCTCGGTCTCTCCGATGACGGACGCGCTCCGTTTGAAATTCTTGACGGGCGCTACGACCGAGACGGCGCCCTGCCGTGCCAGATCGATGGCGGACTCAAGTGTTTCGGCCATCCGGTCGGCGCCTCCGGCCTACGCATGGCCTATGAGGTGTACAGCCAGCTGCTCGGACGCGCAGGCGAGCGCCAGCGCAAGACTGTCAATTACGGGCTTACGCACAACCTCGGCGGCGCACCCTTCAACAGCGTAGCGGCCGTCTCGGTGTTCGGGCTCTTAAAATAAGCGGAGGGAGACTTGGCGGGCCTATATTTCGACCAGTTTGTCGTCGGACAGACTTTCAGGCACGAGATCCGTCGCACCGTGACGGAAATGGACAACATGATGTTCTGCTCGCTGACCTACAATCCAGCGGCGATCCATATCGACCACGAATACGCCAAACAGACGGAGTTCGGAAAGCCGCTTATCAATTCGGTCTTCACTCTCGGCTTGATGGTCGGCCTGACGATCCAGGACACGACGCTCGGCACCACCGTCGGCAATCTCGGATGGGAGGCGGTGTCGTTTCCCAAGCCCGTATTCGCCGGCGACACTATCCGCGCCGAAACGAAGATCCTCGAACTGAGACCGAGCAAGTCGCGCCCTGGGCAGGGCATCGTCACGTTCGAGCACCGCGCATACAACCAGCGCGATGAGGAGGTCGCCTACTGCCGCCGCCTCGGCCTCATGCTGGGAAGTCCGAAATGAGGTTGCGTTCGCTCCTCTTTGTCCCCGGCGACAGCGAGAAGAAGTACGCCAAGGCGCGCGAGTGCGGCGCCGACGCGCTGATCCTCGATCTTGAGGATTCCGTCGCACCGCCGAAGAAGGCGGAGGCGCGGATTGCGGTCTCGCGACTGCTGGACGATCGCAGTTCCCGCGACTGGTCGTTCTTCGTGCGCGTCAATCCGTTCGACACGGGGATGACGCTCGACGACATGGCCGCCGTCGTGAAACCCGGCCTCGACGGGCTGCTGATCCCCAAGGCGAACGGCGCCCACGATGTCCTGCGTATCGCCCATTACCTCGACGCTTTCGAGACCACGGCGGGCATGGTCCCCGGTGGGGTCAAGATCCTTGTGGTCGCAACCGAGACGCCTCTCGCCATGTTCAATCTTGGCAGTTACGCGCCGGCGCATCCGCGTCTCGTCGGCCTGACCTGGGGCGCAGAGGATCTGAGCGCCGCCATCGGCGCCACCGGGCCACGCGAGGCGGATGGTTCGTGGGCCGAGCCCTACCGCTTCGTGCGCACGCAGTGCCTCTTCGCGGCGGCGGCGGCGCAACTCGCGCCGATCGATACGCTCTATGCCGATTTCCGCGACGCAGCTGGCCTAGAGCGATCCTGCCGCCTCGCGCGGCGCGACGGCTTCACCGGACGCATCGCCATCCATCCAGATCAGGTCGCAACCATCAACGCATGCTTCTCGCCCTCGGCGACCGAGATCGCCGAAGCCCGCGCCGTGGTCGACGCATTCGAAGCGAATCCCGGTGTTGGCACGCTCGGCATTGGCGGCAAGATGTACGATATCCCGCATCTCAAGGCCGCGAAAAAGACGCTAGCCGCAGCGGGTCAATAAGCAGAGGAACGTTCCATGAGTGGATCAAAACCCCTTCCGACCGCTGAGGAGCGTCAGGCGATCCGCGACGGCGTACGCGCGATTGTGACGAAATTCGACGACGAATACTGGCTGGCGCGCGACGAGGATGGCAAGTTTCCGCACGAATTCCACCGCGCCATGGCGGACGGCGGCTGGCTCGGAATCACCATGCCGGAGGACTACGGCGGTTCCGGCCTCGGCGTCACCGAAGCTGCGATCATGATGCATGAGGTGGCGAGCCATGGCGGCGGTATGGCGGCGGCCTCGTCAGTACACATCAACCTGTTCGGTCCGCACCCCATCGTCATCAAGGGAACGGATGAACAGAAACGACGCTGGGTCCCGCGGCTCGTGGCAGGTCAGGACCAGGTCGCTTTTGGGTTCACCGAGCCGGACGCCGGCCTCAACACCACGCGCATCAAGACGTTCGCTGAAAAGGTTCCCGGCGGCTACATCGTGCACGGTCAAAAGGTCTGGACTTCGACCGCGCAGGTCGCCAACAAGATTATGCTGCTCACACGTACGACAAAATACGAGGACTGCTGCAAGCCGACCGACGGTATCACCATCTTCTATACGGACCTCGACAGATCGAAGATCGAGGTGCGGCGCATTCCCAAGATGGGCCGCAAGGCGGTCGATTCCAATGCGATCTTCATCGACGGCTTATTTGTTCCCGAGGAAGATCGGGTCGGCGATGAGGGCAAGGGCTTTGGTTACATCCTGCACTCGCTCAACCCGGAGCGCGTGCTCCTTGCGGTTGAAGCGATCGCAATCGGTCAGGACGCGCTGCGCCGCGCGGTCAAATATGCGCAGGAGCGCATCGTGTTCGACCGGCCGATTGGCATGAACCAGAGCATCCAGCATCCACTTGCCGAACGGTGGATGTACCTGGAGTCCGCCTGGCTGATGGCGATGAGGGCAGCCGAACTCTACGACAGCGGCCAGCCCTGCGGCGCCGAGGCCAACAGCGCTAAGTTCCTCGGCGCCCGCGCAGGCCACGATGCCGCCTGGCAGGCCGTCATGACCCACGGCGGCATGGGATATGCCAAAGAATTCCACGTCGAGCGGCTCTATCGCGAAGCGGCGCTGCCGCGCCTCGCCCCAATCACAGAGCAACTCATTCTTTCGTTTGTCGCGGAAAAGGTTCTCGACCTGCCGAAGAGCTATTGAGGTCTGATATGGGATCCATGCAAGGAAAAGTCGCACTCGTGACTGGCGCTGGCCGCGGCGTCGGCCGGGGCATCGCACTGGAAATGGCGAAGGCGGGCGCTGCCATCGTCGTCAACGATCTTGGCGTCTCGCTCTCCGGCGATGGACGAGATGCGTCGCCAGCGGAAGAGGTCGTTGCCGAGATCGAAAAGGCGGGCGGTCGAGCTATCGCCAACAGCGATAGCGTCGCCAGCTGGGATGGCGCGGAGGCGATGGTAGAGGGGGCGATCAAAGCCTTTGGGCGCATCGACGCAGTCGTCAACAACGCCGGCAATCTGCGCGACGTGCTATTCCACAAGATGACGGAAGAGGAATTCGACGCCGTCATCTCTGTGCATCTCAAGGGCACATTCAATGTGTCGCGGGCGGCCGCGCACTATTTCAAGCAGCAGGCCTCCGGCGCTTACGTCCACATGACGTCGACTT